>CAZANL010000738.1:1013-2777 GCA_964486115.1 uncultured Planctomycetota bacterium | reverse complement strand
GGGGCTGGCGACCAAGAAGTCTCTCGTGGGGCTGGCGACCAGGAAGTCTCTCGTGGGGCTGGCGACCAAGAAGTCCCTCGTGGGGCTGGTGACCAAGGAGTCCCTCGCAGGACTTGCGACTCGACGGGAACTGCATGTTCTGACCGGTGGTCTGATCTTCAAGATCCAGGGTGTCGAGAAGAAACTGCAAGCTCAGGCGCCGGCCAACGGTCCGCACGGCAAGCCGAGCAAGTAACAGATCCAATCTAGCGGGAGCGTTGGTGTCATCACGGCGCTCCCGCCGACCGTCTCCTTCCATTCTGAGTGCTCATCCGTAGAATGCGGATATGCGCTGCTCCCTGTTTCTCACAATTGCTCTGCTCGTGCTGCCCCATCCGGTGGGGGCCTGGCAGAAGATCCCCGAGCAAGGCGGTGGCGGCTTTTATGGCGTCACCATTTCCGATGTCGGAAATCTCGTCCTGGTCACTTCTGTTTACCAGAAGACCCCCGCTGCCAAGGTGGCCCGGGTGGGTGACTTGCTGCTCCAACTCGACGGCAAGCCGATTCAGAGCACGGCCAAGATGATCGAGGTAATCGGGAAACGCAAGCCGGGCTCGCCTGCGGCGTTCTTGGTGCTGCGTGGCGACAAGGAGATGCTGGTCCAGGTGAAGCTGGGTAAGCGGCCGGCGGCGGGCGCGATGCAGGAGATCGGGCGCAAGCCCACGACCCTGGAGATGGAGCTGTCAGCCTACTATCAGACCTTGCCCTCCGCGTTGGCTGCCTGGCGCCGGGGTTTGTCCACGATGCGCGGTGGCAAGTACAAACGAGCTGCTGCGTATTGGGCGTTCTGCAGGGCGCGGGCCGTGTACTCTGAGTTGCCCGATGCGCAGGGGGACAAGCGCAAGCAGCTCTTGCTGCTAGCCCGACAGGCAGCATTGATGATCCGGGCGATGCGCGCCGAAATCCGCCTCCCGGAGAACCGCGGACAGACGTCCGTCAGCCAGAAGTCCGAGCGGCAGCGGATCGAGAAGCTGATCAAGCAGCTTGGCGATCAGCAGTATGGGGTACGACAGCGTGCGATGACACGGCTGATCGCGGTTGGAGAGGCTGCCCGGTCGGCTCTGGTAAGGGCGAGGTTGTCGCTTGATCTCGAGGTGCGTTGGCGGGTGGCTCACATACTGGACAGCCTGAGACAGGCCAATGCGCTGGAAGTCCAGCGCATGGTCCCGGCGCTGTGGGAGGTCGCGGCAGTTGACGGACGGTCTGTCAAGCTGACCCGCAAGCTTGGACCCGCCCTGAACAAGAACTGTGAATACCGCGCGGTGGTGATGGGGGACCCCAACAAGCGGACGGTCGTGTTTCGTAGCACCGGACCGGACGGCTTGACCTTGAAGAGCGGGCTGCTAGCGAAAGGGCAGACGCTGGCCTATCTGGTCTTGAAGAAAGTTGCCGACGGAAAGCGCGGGACGGGTCAGTAGCTTTGGACGGCTTCTTCGAGCGAGGAGAAGATCCCGAACACCTGATCGAGCTTGGTGATCTGCACGATCTCCATCAATCGATCGTTGATGCCCGAGAGCTTCAGGTCGCCGCCCTTTTGAGACAACTGGCGTTTGAGCCCGACCAGCATGCCGATGAAGTTACTGGCAAAGGTCTGGACACCGGAGAAATCGATCGCGAGGTTGGCGC
This sequence comes from uncultured Planctomycetota bacterium, assembly GCA_964486115.1. GTDB lineage: Bacteria > Planctomycetota > JACQVV01 > JACQVV01 > CAZANL01 > CAZANL01. Next base: position 1,112 of record CAZANL010000738.1, on the reverse strand, counting down.
AGTCCACGCTCGCCACCTGATCGAGGATCTCCTTTTGGATCGCCGAAACGGTCTCAGTTTCGAAGATGTATTCCACAGTCGGGCGCACGACGAGCACCG
>CAZANL010000738.1:0-1003 GCA_964486115.1 uncultured Planctomycetota bacterium | reverse complement strand
TGGTTCGAATTCTACGATCTGACTCATCATCTATCTCGCCGAAAGGCTGAAACGGTCTATCACTATAGTCAGGTCGGGTGTCAGCGCCAAGCAAAATCCATGAGTGTTGCATGGCCTATCTGGAAGTGATCGCCGGTCCCCAGCGTGGTCAGTGTTTCGCATTGGTTGCCGGTTGCAACGTGATTGGCCGCGACGAGAGTTGCGAGGTGACGCTGCTCGACGAAACCACCAGCCGTCGGCACGTCGCGATTCACCTCGAGACCCCGGCGCGACTGGAGGACGTTGGCTCGGCTAACGGAACCCGGCTCAATGGTGAGCGGGTGGCCTGCTCACGTCTGAGTTGGGGCGACCAGATCCACCTCGGTCAGACCGTGCTGCGTTTCTGTGAGGCTTCCGGTCAGGACACGGTGATACTCGGCGGGGAGAAAGGACTCTCCGAGGTGGTGCGAATCGCTCCGTCGCAGGGTGCGGGCCGCCAGCGGCCCGGAGAGGCCCAGGAGCGTTTTCTGCGCCGGCTCCAGTCGATCTGTCGCGTGGGTGAGGAGGTGGCAGATCAGCCCGGAACGGCTGCCCTGGCTCAGGCGGTCATTGTCGCGCTGGCCCGCGAGTTGAGCTTCGAGCGGGGCGCGATCGAGATCTCGGGTGTCCGCACGATCGCCTTCGATGGCAGTGGCAATCTCCTTGGGCGGGAGTTCCAGCTGTCGCGCGGTCTGACCGAGCCCGTGCGGCAAACTGGCCAGGCGCTGTTGTTTGCCGTGGAGCAGGACTCCGAGCTTGCCGAGCGTCAGAGTGTCGTCGAAGCGGGGACCACGAGCGCCATCTGCGTTCCGCTGGTCTTCCGCGATTCCCTGGTGGGGCTGATCTATCTGGATCGGCGGGGCGAGCAACGCTTCACCTCAGGCGATCTGGCGTTGGGGACCGACCTCGCTCGTCAGATCGGCCTCTCGTTGGGGCAGAACTTGGCCCTCGAGTCGCTTGGTGGAGGGGATCCGCTGATCGCGAT
>CAZANL010000737.1:0-2777 GCA_964486115.1 uncultured Planctomycetota bacterium | reverse complement strand
TGCGTACTTTCCTCCGTAGGTGTCATATCGCTTGCCGAAGCGTTGGCGCTTACCTCCTTTCAAGCCGGTCACGTGGCTCTGGTATTCGTCTTTTTCAGCGGCGAGGAGCATCTTCCCGATCCGCAGGCCCTGGCTGTACAGGAGCTGGTAGGCTGCCCGGTCCTCTTGAGCGGCGATCAATGGCACCAGTTTTTCAATCACAGGCAGGTCCAGCTTGGTAACGGCGCGGTCGAGGGCCATCGCGGCCTCGCGCAATCCGGCCTGTGCGAAAGCCGCAGGAGATAGGCACAGAATTAGTATGGTAAATGACTTACGCATTATTGACTCCCATGGTAGGCGGCTCGATGTGCTATCGATCACAGGGAGTACGCACGCCTGCGTACGGCGTCAGTCGTTTTTTCGAGATTGTTCGCTGATCGGTTCATCTCGTCGGGGAGAGATTCAGTGACGGCCTGAACCCGATGGTGGGTTTTTTGGTTTGATGCCCGGTGCCGACACGAAAGGCGCTTCGGGCCCTGAGTGCAAGACTCTGGTAGCTACCCCCGCGCACGACGCGGTACCGACGAGGGCCTTGTGGGTCTGTGCGCAAACCATCGCCGTTCCGAGTCGGGATCTCGTATGTGTGGTAGTAGTCCCGGCACCACTCCTCGACATTGCCGATCAAGTCGTGCAGTCCCCACGCGTTGGGTGCGAATGAACCGACCCCCGTGTGAATCGTGTGTCCGTCGTCCAGTTCGGACTGAATCGGCCAGGTCATGATGTTGTTTCGCCGGATGGAACGGTCGGCCAGATTTGCTGACCGCGAGAGTTCGCGTAGATCGTTCGTGGAGGGCCAGATCGAGCGCGAACCGGCGCGCGTGGCGTACTCCCATTGGGCCTCGGTCGGCAAGTCTAGACCGAGCCGGCCTGCGACCTTGCGACAATGGTTCCACGAGATATTGGTCACCGGATTGCTCAGGGTGACGAGCCGGCCCGCGTACGTCCCTGGCGCCCTGTACAAACTCGGGTTGTCCTGTGTCGCACGCATCCACTGCCCCTGCGTCAGCTCGTACTTGCTGAGGAAGAACGGCGCCAGCTTTACCCGGTGCACGGGCTTCTCGTCGTCACGCGCGTTCGTGTCGCCGTCCGAGGCGCCCATGAGGAACTGCCCCCCGGGTACCAGCACGAGCACCACGCAGGTTTGCCCGGTGATCTGCCACGTGTTGCCTGCGCCCCGCACCGGCGCCTTGCCGCTGGGCAGGTGCGCGAACTCCCACAGCTTCGACTTCGGATCCGGTCCCAGCGGCAGCAGGCCCTCCTGCGGGTTCAGTTCCAGGCTACTGTACTTCGGGTGTGCGCGGATCGCGGCGATCGCCTGTTCCCAAGGCACCCGGTGGACAGTCTCGTTGAGTACTTGCCATTTCCGCCAGGGTTTGTCCCGCAACCAACGATTGACCATGGACAACTTCGATTTGAGCTTCGCTATCCGTTGAATGAGTGGTGGCAGGATGGCTAGCTCCCAGTCGTCCACATCTTCTCGTTTGGTCATACTCTCTAGCTTGAGTTGGCGCTTCTCATGCGCCGGGATGCGAGTCAACATCACGGTCGCGGTCACAGACCAGTTGGCGAGATCCTGCTCCTTCCACGCTTGCGGGCCAAGATCCTCGAACTGTTCACGCAGCACTTCTTCCGCCCTCACGTCGCCCATGCGCTTGCGGGCTGCGTCTTTCAGCGCTTGCTCTTGCTCTGCCCTTCCCCAGTTTCGAACCGCCTTCGCTTGCTCGATGTATGCCCGGGTCTCACCCTCCAGAGCTCTGATTCGCTGCGTCTTCTCGTCATCGCGTGCGCTGCGCGTTTCTAGTAGCTGCCGGTATGTGGCGACAAGTCCAATCAGCAGCGCCAGTGCGATCCCCGCTGTCGCCGCTGCTGCCGCCTTGTGACGGGCGGCCCACTTCTTCAGCACCTGCCAGGTGCTGTAGTCGGCGGCCTGCAACAGACGACCCTCGAGGTAGGCCTCGAGGTCCTGCTTCATCCGATCGACGGTGTCGTATCGCTTCACCGGCATGTGCTGCATCGCCTTGAGCACTACGGCCTCGAGCTCCCCCGGGATATCCCGCTCCAGGGTGCGCTCGGATGGCGGTGTGGGCTGACCCTCGATCACGCGTTCCAGCACGTCCCACACGCTGTCGCCTTCGAACGGGGGCTCGAGTGTCAGCATCTGGTACAGGATCGCGCCCAGCGCATAGACGTCGGCTCGCTGGTCGAGCTTTCTGACCTCGCCCCGCGCCTGCTCGGGCGGCATGTAGTGTGGTGTGCCGACGACCGCGCCGTCGAGTGTCCTCAGCGGCTCGTCGGAACCGCTTCGTCGGGCCCGCTCGGCCAGGTGGCCACCGCCCAGATCCAGCGTGCAGCCCGCCTCGGCGGTATCCGACTGTCCTACCAGGCGGGCCAACCCCCAGTCCATCACCTGCACCTCGCCGAACTGGCCGATCATGATGTTGGCTGGCTTGAGGTCCCGGTGGATCACCCCCCGGGAGTGGGCCAGCGATATCGCGTCGCAGACCTTGAGCAGGATCTGCAGGTAGTCGTACAGCGTCCGGCCCTTGGCGTTCTCGTCCTCGTCCTGGAGCAGCGCCGCCAGGTCCTGTCCTTCGATCCGCTTCATCGTGAAGTAGAACTGCCCGTCGGGGGTCGTGCCGAGCTCGTGCGTCGGCACGATGTTGGGGTGCTCCAGCTGGCCGGTGATCTGCGCTTCGCGGACGAACTTGGCCAGCGCCTGGGCGCTGTCTTGGCCGTGG
>CAZANL010000736.1:0-2780 GCA_964486115.1 uncultured Planctomycetota bacterium | reverse complement strand
AGATACGGCGCCTCCTTGAGAATATTCCTTCGGGGTGTCAATGGTGCAGTTTGGGCGGTCACGGTATAATCCGCCCATGGATAGCGCCGGCAAACGCATGTTCGGGTGGTTCTGTCTGGTCGCCCTGCTGGCGACGTTCGGCCTTTTCACCCAGCTCATGCTCAGGCAATTCAACAAGCAGTGGAAAGAGCGGGAGCTCACCAAGCACGCACCGGAAGAGCTTCCACCGATCGTCTGGGAGGAGGGGCCGGGCCCATCCTCTATCACCCTGCATGGAGGCGTGACGCTCGTCGGGCGCATCGAGGGCGTCCAGCACCCCAAGCCCAAGAGACAGGTCCCGGGACTCGTCAACATTCGCACCCCCGCCGGGGTCCAAACCGTCCCGTGGGACAAGATCAAGAAGGTCTACCGGGGTGCGCAAGATGGGAACTCAGCCGGCAAACGCTGTATTCTGACCTTCAAGAACGGCAAGACGATGGAAGGCTACGTGCTCGAACTCTCCGAACTGCACCTGCAGGTCCGCCTGATCTTGACTGGAGCCCAGGTCACACTCAAAAGGAATGAAATCCACAAAATCTGGTATTTCCCGGAGACGACGAAAAAGAAGAAAACGCAGTGAAAGCAGCAGGCAACCGGGTTACCAACCCCGGTAACCTCCTAACCACCCCACCCAGCCGGAGGCCCTCTAACACCGCTAGAAGGCAACCAACCCCCTGGCACGCCGCTTGCGACACAAGCTAGCGTACTCCATGTCCCAAAAGGAGAAGGACGATATGGTAGCCAGCGCAATTGGGGCCTTGCTAATGGGTGATAGCGAGATCCGGATGTGGTCTCTCCCGTTCACGATCGGGCGCTCATCCAAGAACACCTTGACGATTCGGGACCCCCATCTGTCCCGCTCGCACTGCGAGATTCATCGGACCCGTGAGGGATATGAGGTTCGCAACCTGTCCTCCCGCAACCCGGTCAGGGTGAACGGACATGAGGTCAGCACGTTTCTGCTCCACGATGGAGACGAAATCCAGCTCTCGAAACATCGATTCGTGTTCCGACTGGGCTGTGACGTAGAGGAGCAGCAGCGCACGCTACCGACACTGGAACAAGAAGAAAAGCCCGCCGCCACTTCCGTAGCAGAGGAGGAGGAGCCGGCAGCCCACCCACCCACGACGCAGACAGAAAAAAACACACCCGAAGACAGCGAATCGGCGGACCCGTCGGAGAAAACCACGGCCACCGAGAAACCCCCGGCGAACCCACGTAAAAAGACGTCAAGAACAACGTCGCAGACGTCCGGCCGTCGTCTGGCAACGCACACGCACGACCGAGCGTTCTGGGCGGTGATAGCCACGAGCCTCGGTTTCATCGGCCTGCTCGCCATGGGCGCCTTGATCCATCGCCAGGGCAACGGGTCGCGCAGGCTGGTACACGCCGGCGTAACCGAGATGCAGAAGATCCGCAGCGAGATCTCTCAGCTTCGAATGGAGCTTGGCCAGACCCGCAATGCGTACGTCCTGACCGAGAGAGAAACCCGCAAGCGGCTACGCAAACTGACCAGAAAACAGCAGACGGCCATGCTCCAGACAAACCCGGCCCAGACAGGCAGCGGAAAGTCTCCGGCACCGCGCAGGTCTCCCTCCGTGGTCACCGGCGCTGGAGCCCCCGCCAGCAAAACCGGCGAAGCCAGCGGGCGACGGGACCCCGATCCCGATGCGGGACTCGAGGCGGGCAGCAGAAAGTCGAGGGGCGGGAACGGCGCGATCAAGACGCCGAAGCAGCACACGACCCGGTCGCAGACCACACAACCGGAGCCCAAGGGCAAATCGCAAGGCCCGCCGATGATCCCGTTCTTCGGCCACCGGATCCTCAAGAAGCGAATCGCCTTCGTGGTCGACAAGTCCAGTTCGATGAAGCCGGTGATGGAGCAGCTCTACACCGAGATGGACTCGGCGATCGACAAGCTGACCGACGCCCATCTGTTCACGATCATCTTCTTCGACGGCAGCAACAAACACTTCAGTCGTAAGCTGATGTCAGGCACCAACCGCTACAAGTCGCTGGCCAAGAGGTTCATCCGCCTCCAGCAGCCCAAGGGGGCAACCGACCCGCTGCCCGCACTGAAGGCAGCCATGCAGTATCCTGGCCTCGAGGGACTGGTCTTCGTGACTGACGGGAACCTGACCGAAACCGAATTCTCTTTCCTGCACGCCTTTCTCCTGAGCACCACCAGCGGCAAGCTGACCAAGAACAGAGTTCGGCTCTATATCATCCACCTCGCCAGCATGATGGACTCGGCTCGCAGTCGGTCGGCCAAGGTCAGCGACCGACTGCAGAAGCTCCTTGATCTGGCAGAGAAGCAGGACTTCTGATCATGCCCGTCAAGCCCGCCACGCCATCCGCCGTTCTGCAGGTCGGGACCACGGAGGTTCGCCTCTGGGAACTACCCTTCTCGATCGGCCGCTCCTCGAAGAACACGCTGACGATCCGGGACCGGCACCTGTCCCGCTCCCACTGCGAGATCGACCAGACATCGGACGGCTTCGCAATCCGCAACCTGTCCGACCTCAACCCGACCCTGGTCAATGACAAGGAGATCCAGACCCGCTTGCTGGTTGACGGCGACGAGATTCGGGTCCACGACCACAAGTTCATCTTCCGGCTGGATCGGGAGGACCTGGACGAACCGGTGAAAGGTGACACCGTGATCCGGACTTCGCCAGGCCGCGTCCAGACGACGGGGCCCGAAGACCAGACGGCCGGGGCACCGCCTCAGACGACGGGGC
>CAZANL010000735.1:0-2790 GCA_964486115.1 uncultured Planctomycetota bacterium | reverse complement strand
CTCTCCGCTCCATCTGCTGCGGCGAGGGCAGCAAGTATGTCAGCGTAAAGTCCTGGAGAAACGATGTCTCCTGTCCACCATCGAAATAGTCCCCGTGTGTCGCCTCGTCTGAGGGGGTGTTTATCGACATTGTCATGAATTCCGCACCCCAGCGCATATCCAGGTGCTTCTTGGCCACAGGATCCCAACTCAAGGTGCCTCCACCACCCATGACATCCTTCAACGGGACGCCGTCGCGAGCACCCGGAGCACCTTCCGCAGCATCAGTACCCATTCTCACGTAGAGCTTGATCAAGCTCTCCGTTCCGTCGTGTGTACTGGCTGCCATCGTGCCCAGCGAGATGTCCCGTCCGTACCGTTTGAATTCACTGGTGATCGACTGCCAGAACATCCGCGAGTAGCCCCGGTACTCTCTCGGGAAATAACGCTTCGGAATATCCTCTTTCATGAAGGTCTTCGTGTCTGGACCAAAGATGCGCCAGGTCGTCGACGTGATGTTGTCTATCGTGGCGTTAGCGGCTGTGGTGGTGCCTAGCCCGATGCGTCCGCCAATCTGGAACTCCTTGGACCCGGACTTGGAATACTTGGCGGGCTTCTTGGGGATGTGCTTGTTGACCCAGGAGATCTGACTCGTGTACTTACCCGGATCCAGTGTCCAGGTATTCATGAACTTCTGGGTTTTGGGCGGCCAGCCGCCAAAGTCCATGTGGCGGGCGAGCGGGTGTGCGGACTTACCAGCCTCCCATCGATCGTCTCGGATGCCGCCCTGGTCGGCCACGTCACCGTCCACGAACAAGCGTCCCGTATCTCCCCAGTCGACGTGAATGTGGTGCCAGCTACCGGGTTTCCAGAAGGCCCCGTCAAACTTGAGCAGCTTGCCACCCAGGCTGTTGCCGATACTGAAATCGACTATCACATTGGTGCCTTCACGATAACACCAGATGTACTGTATCTTTTTGGTGTCATCGTCCTGCCAGTAGAACCAGGTCTCCTTGCCGATGCTGTTCACGAAGCGAGGCTTGACCCAGAACTCGACCGAGCCGATGACCCCCTCCTGAACCGCCGCCTTGGCGTCGTAGGCCAGCGTACGCCCACGCAATTTGTCCATGTAGACGCCCATCGGAAATGCGTCAGAGCCGGAGTTGAAGCGTTCCAGGCGACTACCCCCCAGGTCTTTTTCACTCTTCGCGTTGTCGGTCCCCGCCTTGACCATCGGGTGTCGCTGCGCCTTGCCGGCAACCGTTACCGGATAAGAGCGAATATAGCTGCCCACCTTCTTCTGGTTCGACGAGGAGCCCTTCGGCTTGAATCCATCCACCGTCGTCTTGCTCTTGGTCGCAGGATGCGAACCGCGCGGGTAGTTGAATCCGGCAAGAAAGTCCTTGGGATAGGAGTTCACTCGGGCCAGCGAGTTGAATGACAGCATACCGTCGTAGAGCGCAACATAGCCGTACCTTGTCGCATCGAGGCTCGTCAACGCATTTTTATCGGGAAGCGGGACCTCCTTGTAATCTCGTATCTTGTTGCGAAATTCGGGATAGCTCAGCACCCCCCAGAAGTCCTCGTCCCAGAGCTTAACGCTCTTGCCCGTCTTGACGTCGATCCCGTCGAGCTCACGGCTCAACTCGAAATCACGCTGCGTCGTCCGGATGACCTGATCGAAGACCTGATAGACCGATCGGATCTTGCTCTGCGCCCGCACCTGACCGCCAACCTCGGTGATCGTGCCCAGCGCCGTGATCTCGTAGTACCCCATCGAATTGAAGCACATCTCGGTCGTCCAGTGCCTCAGATCGTACTTATCCACCAGCCGCCGAATGAGCAGGTCCGGGTTGAACTTATTGAGTGTCGCGTTGGGGTCGGCCATCGCCAGAAAGGCGTCCCGATCCCACTCGTCGAAGCCCATTGACTCCAGCTCGGCCTGGAAGTCCGCCTTGTATGGGGCTGCCATGCCGCCGCTCTGCCCCGGGACTTGCCTGGGGCAGACCACCTTCGGGAGCCCCGCACCCGGCGAGACAAGATGTGTGACCGGGTGAAGCAGCGCCTCGAGCCCCTTCCAACCAAGAATCGGATCGCGAGCGGTCACCTTGCGGAACAGGCGGGCCAGCTTGCGCAAACCGCCGAGGCTGAACTTGGAACTGAAGCTGACGTCTTTCTTGTACGCGCCCATCTCCCAGCGCTCGTAGGCAATGCCGCGCAGCCAGGCCACCAGCACCGGGTTGGACACGGTGTTCATGTTGATCGGACTACGAGCGCCCAGGAACGCCTTCTTCGGATCGCGCACTTCCCACTGCTGAGCGGTCATCAGGGTGCCCGGCTCGATGACCGTGCGGTCGCGATAACCGTACAGCGTGATGAAATCCTTGAGCTTGTTGTACTCCTCCAGCGCAACCTGGTTGCCAGGTAGCCTCAGGCCACCGACAGAGACCAGCGCGTCACTGGGATACAGCTCGTTGAACATCGAGAGGATCTCTTCCTTGGACTGGAAGACTCCCCCGGGCCTCTTGTTGCGTACGGTGATCAGCCAGTCGCCCAGCTTGTTGCCATGAGATTTTCCACCCGAGGCGAACTTGGCGCTTTTGAAGCTGTGAAAGCCGATGTACCTGTAACCGAACTGGGCCAGCTCATATTTATTCCAACTCTTCACTCCGCCGGACTTACCGGTGAAGCGAGATCTGAAGAAATTGTCGACTTCCACTCCCAGGTTGTTCAGGAACTGCTTGAGCATCGGGGACGAGAAGCCGTTGGCCTCTGTTGTGCCCTCTTGCGTGTTGATGTTGATCTGGCTGG
>CAZANL010000734.1:0-2794 GCA_964486115.1 uncultured Planctomycetota bacterium | reverse complement strand
GGTATAGCTGATTATTTTGCCGGCTTCACTCACGACTCGAAGAGCGGCAAGCTCATTCTGGGCTATCCGAATCAGCAGCGGCTAGAGCATTTCAAGCCGCGAGTCTATCAAGCAAGGCCCCTGGAAGAGTTTGTCAAGTTCGATCAACGCCATTGGGGCGGTGTCCTCCAGCAGCGAAATCCAGGCCGCAAGCATGCAATGATGATGCAGGTCTACACACAGGGGTGGGCTTTCTGCCACTTCCTGATGCATGGCGCGGGCGGGAAGTACAGGCAGCGCTTTCTCAAGTTCGTCGACAGCTCGATGCGCGGGGGGCAGACACTCCGAGATTTCAACCGATGCATGGGCCAGCTCGACTACAAACAGTTGCACAAAGAGTTCGTGCAGTACATCCTGGGTTTGAGGGTGTGACCAACAAGCAAGGAGACGAAGTGATGCCGACGCTCTGGAATGAGGACGAGCACGCGACATTTGCGGTCAATTTGAACTACATGAAAGTTGATGAGGCCAACGCCTGGCTCGCGCGCCGTGACGAGGAGTTGGGCCAGGATAAGTCACTCGGGTTGTTTTTGCTGGAAGAGGAAGCGATCACGCAAGAGCAGTACAACACGATGATGACCTTGATGGGGCAGCCTGCCATCGCCACGGGCGGGGAGGGTGGCGATCCGGATTACGAGTTGTACGTCGAGTGCAAGCAGGCTGCGCGCCGCGGTGACATGGCCAAGTGTGAGAGCTTGATCGAGCAGATCACCAACGAAGAGTACAAGTACCGGGCGCAGATCCAGGCGCTCAAGGCGCAGCACGCCAAGGACCAGTTGTCCCGAACCGACTAGTGCGCGGGCCCGCCCATCGAACAGGACTGGGCGGCGGGCCATCTGTGCGCTGGTGGCCGTTCAGGACTTCAGCAGTTTGGCGGCCGTTGATTTCAGGCTGGGGTCCAGCTTGACGGCTGCTGCTGCTGCTGCTGCTGCGTCGATCTTCTTGCCCTGGAGCAGTAGCGTGCGGGCCAACTCGATATGCCCCAGGGCGAACTCGGCTCCGCTGCCCTCTTTCAGCAAGCGCCGAAGACGCTTGGCGCTGGCTTTCAAATTGCCCTGCTTGCGCTGTGCGATAGCGAGCGCCACCTGGCAGAACGGATCGTGGCGCACTTTTCCCTCGATTTTCACGAGGCGCGCGCCCATCGCCGAGCTGTCGGACATCATCAACGCGACCTCGATCTGGGCGGCCAGGAAGTTGGGGTGTGCCTCGAGCAGTTTATCGAGCAGCTTCTTCGAAGCCGCTGTCCGGCCTGTCCGCCTCAGCAAGCGGCCGTACTTGAGTTGCACCAGCGGATCCTGCAGCGCCGCCCCCGACAGCTTGCCGTAGGCTGCGAGGGCCTGGTCCAGCTTGCCATCGATACGGGCCAACTCCGCTCTTGCGGCTGCCGCGTATGGGGTGGTAGTGCTGGCCAACTGGGCCAGTGCCTTGTTGCGCGCCTTGAGATGAACGAGCCTGTCGCGGGCAAAAGCGCGGGACCAGAGCGTCTCCGGGTCCTGCTTGTTCGCGTTGGTCAGGCTGGCCAGTGCCTGCTGGTACTCTCCCCAGCGCATGATCAGGTGTCGCCCTAGCTGGCGATAGTCGCCGGCTGTCTTGCCGCCCGCGACCAATCCGCGCTGGAACCAGCGCATCGTCAACTCGAACAGCACTTCGCGTGAGTCCTCGTTGACGCGCGGGACGATGCGCTCGGCCTCGCGCAGGATGATCGTGGCGCGTTGTCTGTCGCTCAGCCTTGTCGTCGGCTGCTGGTTTCCGCTCGTGGTGCCTGGGGACTGCTTGTCGCCGTTGCGTCGCTCCTCACTCGTTTCGGTGGCTGAGGGCTTCTTGCGCCGCTCTATCTCGAGTTGAGCCACGCGGCTGCCGAGGAGCAGTGTGATGATGACCAGTGCGATCAGCGGTAGCTTGCTCGGTCGGGGCGTTTCCACGACTGGCGTCGCTGTCACTGGGGCAGGTTCAGGTGCAGCGACGCTGTCCGGCTCGGCGGGTTGCTTGGTGACTGTCTGCCGTGTCTTGTACTGCGAGATGGTCGGGTCCGGTTCGAACTGGATGGCGCTGGTGTCGGACGATGGCGGTTCGGCTGCAGAGAGTGCGCTCAATTCCTCGGCGGTGTCCGGATTCACCCCGTCCGCGGTCTGGCCCTCGGGTGTCTTGCTGACCTCTACCGCGGCAAGTGCCTCCTGCACGGTCGCGTCGGTCTCGTCGTAGATCAGCGTGGCCTGTTCGTCGAATGTATCGTCGGGTGGAGTGACTTCGCTCGGCGCTGTTTTTTGGGCGGTTGTCTTGGCCTCCGAGTCAGCAGTGTGGAGTGGGCTCAGTGGGTCGTCCTGCACCAGCGTCGCCGCCTCTCGTGGATCGACGTCGCTGGCGATCGGGCTCAGTGGGTCGTCTTGCACCAGTGTCGCCGCCTCTCGCGGATCGAGGTCATTGTCGATCGGGCTCAGTGGGTCATCCTGCACCAGCGTCGCCGCCTCACGCGGATCGAGGTCATCGTCGATCGGGCTCAGTGGGTCATCCTGCACCAGCGTCGCCGCCTCACGCGGATCGAGGTCATTGTCGATCGGGCTCGGTGGGTCGTCTTGCACCAGTGTCGCCGCCTCTCGCGGATCGAGGTCGTTGTCGATCGGGCTCAGTGGGTCGTCTTGCACCACTGTCGCCGCCTCTCGCGGATCGGCGTCGCTGTCGATCGGGCTCAGCGGCTCGTCTTGCACCACTGTCGCCGCTTCTCGTGGGTCCTGTGCTTCGAGCTCTGCCGGCGTGT
>CAZANL010000733.1:0-2794 GCA_964486115.1 uncultured Planctomycetota bacterium | reverse complement strand
GTCTGCGCCAGATCACCGATGCTGATTTCTTCTGCGACTGGATCTTCGGGTCCGGTACGTCCTCTATCCAGGCAACAGTCAAGCAGTGGAGAGCCTGGTACCGAAAGAAACACCCCTGATAAAATGGCACGCGTCAACATCCAAGATCTGGTAACCGGAATGATACTCAGCGAAACGGTCCTTGACCGCTCCGGGCGCAAGGTGCTGTCCGCAGGATCGCCGATCACCGACAAACACCTGCGAATTTTCAAGATGTGGGGCATCACCCAGGTTGCCGTGGACACGGGCTCCACGGAACCGAGCGGGAAGTCTGATCGGGTCATCAGCCAAGGCCAGATCGAAATCGCCGAGGAAGAAGCACGCCAGCTGTTTCGCCACACCGATCTGGACGACCCTGTGATCGGGAGTCTGTTCCAGGTGATCGTCCAGCGTAAGGCACGACAGAGGTCGCCCGAGGGGCAAGTTGCGTAGGAAGTCTTCCAGCCTGATCAGCGGCATCAACATCGGATCGCTGCCCCAGATCTACAGCCGGCTGATCACGGTGATGAACCATCCCCGCAGTTCCGCCCGGGATATCGCCAAGGTGGTCAGTGACGACCCCGGCTTGACGGCACGACTGCTCTCGATCGTCAACAGCGCCTTCTACGGGTTTCCACAGGGGATCCAGACGGTGTCACATGCAGTGACGATCATCGGGACCGACCAGCTACGCGATCTTGCTCTGGCCACCTCGGTCGTCCAGATGTTCAAGGACATCCCCCGAGAGTTGGTCGACATGGACTCGTTCTGGCGCCACTCGATGGCCTGCGGAGTCGTGGCACGTGTGATCGCAGACAAGCGCGGAGAGTCCAACATCGAGCGCTTCTTCATGGCCGGCATGCTGCATGACATCGGCAGCCTGATCATCTACCTCAAGAATGGAGCGCGAGCACGGGAGATCCTCGACCACTGTCGATCCACTGACGAATTGCGTTATCGCGCGGAGCGCCAGTGCCTGGGGTTCGACCACGCGACCGTGGGCCGGGCTCTGCTAAAAGCCTGGAAGCTGCCTGAAGCACAGCAGGAAGCAGTCGGCCTGCACCATGAACCAACCCAGGCGGTGCGTTTCCCCATCGAGACCGCTACCGTTCACGTCTCGGACATCATTGCCAACGCTCTGCAGGTGGGCAGCAGCGGAGAGCGCCTGGTCCCTCCGCTGGTTCCGGAGGCGTGGGCCGCACTGCGGCTGCCCGACGGGATCGTGCCAGAGCTGATCGACGAGGTAGAGCGCCAGCTACCCGTCGCGATCAGCCAATTCGTCAGGAACTCCGAATCGTGAGCGACGGGCCGATCAAGATCGAACCGCCGACCGGTGACTCCGGCATCAGTCAGTCCGTCAGCGATACCAATCGCTGGCTGCTCGACTGCCTCGACATGGTCGCGCAGTTTGGCGAGGCCTTCAGTTCCGACTTCGGCCATACCGTCGAGACAGACGTGTTCAACACCGCCAAACCGACCCTACGCCGTCTGCTCGACTTCACCAGCACCGGCTTTCTGACGGTCGACGATCAGATGGATTTCGAGATCGTCGACTGTGATCCACCTGCTGAGCGGAAGAGGGTGCGTGAAGAACTCGAACATCAGATCTCGCAAGGCACCTTCGCCTGGGCACTCTATCAGAACAGGGTGGTTCTGGTGCCTTCGCTGGAGACTGGCAAGACGGTGCTGCTGCACGTGCTGAAGACCCGTAACCGCGTTGTCGGCCTGTTCCTCGGCATCCACGACGGGAGCCCATTCATTCCCGATGCGTCTCAGAAATTGATCTCCATCGTGCTGCAGCACTGCGCCAGTGTGCTCGAATCCTCAGCGCTCTACAGGAAGCTCGCTCAGCAAAACATGAACCTCGAGCAGCTGGTCGAAAAGCGAACTCGAGAGCTCCGACTCGCAAATGAAAAGGCGCAGTCGGCCAATTACGCGAAGAGCGATTTCCTGGCCAACATCAGCCATGAAATCCGCCTCCCTCTCACCGGCGTGATCGGCATGACCGGATTACTGCTCGACACCGGGCTGACCGCGGAGCAGACCGAATACGCCCAGACAATACGTAACTCGAGCGAGTACCTTCTCTCGCTGATCAGCAGCATCCTCGACTTCTCGAAGATCGAGGCGGGAAAGCTCGCACTCGACCTGCTGCCATTCGACCTCAGCCTGGCGATCGAAGACGTTGCGGACCTGTTCGCAACAACCGCCGAGGAGAAGGAACTCGAGTTGATCCTGCGCTATGACCCAAACACGCCACGTCACGTGATTGGCGATCCGGGCCGTATCCGCCAGTTGATAACCAACCTGCTCGGCAACGCGATCAAGTTCACGGTCCGTGGACATGTAATGGTCTACGTGACATGCGAATCCCGGACCGAGAAGCAAGCCCTCGTTAGAGTTGCGATCGAGGACACCGGCATCGGCATTCCGCAGGAGAAGCAGGATCAGATCTTCGACAAATTCATCCAGGCCGACACCACCACCAGCCGTCGATTTGGAGGAACCGGACTGGGGCTTTCGATCTGCCGCCAGCTGATTCAGCTGATGGGTGGCCGGATGGGCGTCGAGAGTGTCGAGGGGAAAGGTTCGACCTTTTGGTTCACCGTCAGGCTACCGCTGAACAGGGAGTTGACGGTGATCCGAATGGCATCGAGAGAGTCGCTGGAGGGCATCCGTCTGATGATCGTCGACGACCACAAGCGAAGCCAGGTGGCGCTCGAGGAGCGGCTGGCTCCCCTCGGGCTGAAGATCAGCGGGTTTTCGAGTGGCGAGG
>CAZANL010000732.1:2564-2801 GCA_964486115.1 uncultured Planctomycetota bacterium | reverse complement strand
CTATTTCGATGATCTGGAACAGCGCAAGCCGCCCCGCTCGAAATAGCTTTTCGGAGACTTCATGACGATCGAAGCACAGGCCGCCGGATTTCGCGAGAAGTACGAGCGCCTCAAGCAGGAGGTGGGCAAGGTGATCGTGGGACACGAGGACATCATCGAGCAGGTGATCGTGACGCTGCTCGCTGGCGGCAATGCACTGCTCGAGGGCGTCCCGGGCCTGGGTAAGACCCTGCTGGT
>CAZANL010000732.1:0-2554 GCA_964486115.1 uncultured Planctomycetota bacterium | reverse complement strand
ACCATGGCGGAGTGCTTGCGGCTGGAGTTCTCGCGAATCCAGTTCACGCCCGACCTGATGCCGGCTGATATCGTCGGCACCAATATCGTGATGGAGGACGACCACGGGCGTCGCCGGTTCGAGTTCCAGCCCGGCCCGATATTCGGCAACATCATCTTGACTGACGAGATCAACCGGGCCACCCCCAAGACCCAGTCCGCGCTACTCGAGGCAATGCAAGAGCGCAGCGTCACGGTGGCCGGTACGACGCGCAAGATGACCGAGCCGTTCTTCGTTCTGGCCACCCAAAACCCGATCGAGATGGAAGGGACCTACCCCCTGCCCGAGGCCCAGCTGGATCGATTCCTGTTCAAGCTGCACGTGCAGCCCTCTCGGCTCGACGACCTGGTCGAGGTGCTAAAACGCACGACCGGCAAGGAAACCCCGACCGTCCAGCCGGTGTTGAGTGGCGAGCAGATCATCGAGATGCGTCAGCTGGCTCGCGAGGTTCCGGTCGCCAGCCATGTATTGGCCTACGCCGGCCGCATCGCCCTGGGCAGCCACCCCAACAGCGAGGTCTCCTGCGACGCAGCCAAACGCTATATCCGTTACGGCTCGAGCCCCCGCGGCGCACAGGCGATGATCCTGGCAGGCAAGATCTTCGCGCTGGCCGCTGGCCGCTACAACGTCGCATTCGCCGACATCCGCAAGGCCGCGCCGCCCGCTCTGCGTCACCGAATCATCCTCAACTTCGAGGGCGAGGCGGAGGGAATCCACCCGGATGATATCGTGGCACAGTTGATCGAGCAGGTCCCCGAGGCACCGGCCGAGGTCGAGAAGGTCATCACCGGTTGAAACCGTGCGCTGCGCCTTCGCCCTCGCCCTCGCTCTAGTCCTCGCGAAGGCACCCGCTCAGGCCGCCGAACAACTTCCGGTAGAGTCGACCGCCTGGTTCGCCCTTACTCCGCCGACAGCCAGCGGGCCTGCAATCGTGACTAGCGGCTGGCAATACGTCGCCGTGCAACTGCACAACCGCTCCGATCAAACGCTCGACCTGACCCTCCAGCTATCGGGAGTCTACAGCTTCAATCGTAATTCCACGGTCCAGCAGGTGCTGCACGTCACCCTGTCCGGAAAGGCGACGGTGCAGCGTCAGCTCTACTTCCACATCGACTCCAGACGCACCTTCGGAGAGCTGACGCTCGCGCTGCGCCGGCGCAATTCCACTGTGGCACAGCAGACGTTCCGGTGGGCGTTCAGGCTGGGGCGCCAAACACGAACCATCGTCCCGCCAGTCAGCGAGTTGAAGTACCCGATTGGGAGAGGTCTCGGCATGCCCTGGTGCCAGCTCCCCTACTGGGCCTTTCCAGACCGCCACATCGGATACACCTCCGTCGGCGCTGCCGTGCTCTGGAACACGCCGTTCTCCCAGCTGAGCGCCGAGAAACGGCAGGCGCTGATCGACTGGGTTCGTCAGGGCGGCCGCGTACTGCTCTCCCCAGGGAGTCGCAGCTGGCTCCAGACAGAGCTCGTTCGCACCCTGCTGTCGCCCATCCATCCGACCCACTTCACGCTCGACACCCTACCCCTTGCCTTCCGCCAGAAGGGGCACAGTCTCGACGTAACGAAGCTGGATGGCATCCGAATCCAGACAGCACGGCAGATCGATTCGATGGCCGATAAGAATAGCCCTCATCCCGTCATGGTTCTCGCCAGCCACGGTCAGGGCCTCGTCGGCTACCTACCTTTCGACCTGAGCAAGGCACCGTTTCGCAGCCACCTCTGGACCACATGGCTGCTGAGAACGAAACTGCTGCCGCGACTCGGGCTGCCGGCTTTTCCGCCACTCTCAGCCGGGCCCGGCCGCTCATCAAACCCGCCGACCCTGACGTGGCCCAGCCAACCGATTACTCCCCCCAGCGAGCTGATCAGGACACTGAATATTGCGAGGGACCGCATGCCTCGAGTCCAGACCACGATCCTGTTGCTCCTGCTCTACCTGCTGATCATCGGGCCGGTCAACTTCTACCTGGTGCGCCGGTACGACCGACCGATGTGGCTGATCGTGACCACCCCGACGATCGCACTGCTCTCCATCGGCGTGCTGGCCATCTGGAATCTGCGAGTCAAGGGGCTCACACCCACCGCGCGACAGTTCTCGGTTCTGATTCCATCGACCGAACCGGGCGGGGCGGTCCGCTCGACCTACCTCGGTGTCTACTCTCCCTCGGCCCAGGTCTACAAGCTCGAGCTGGACGCTCGCGCGTCAGCCAACTTGTTTGGCATCAATGCCGTGCAGCCCATGGTCCGGAAACTCCGTCGCGGTGCATCGGTCGGCCCGACCAGCTTGTTCGTCGACAATTACGGCATGGGGTACATCCATCTGCTGCAGCCAGTGGAGCACCACAACCCGATCATCTTGCGGCGCAAGCGCTTCGATCCCACAGTCGAGTTGACCAACGGGGTCGATCTGGCACTGACCAAACCGCTCCTGCTACGGATCATCGACCGGCCGGCCTCTGCCCGGTACCGCAGGGTCAAACGACTCATCGCGCAACCCATCGATGTGGACCTG
>CAZANL010000731.1:0-2815 GCA_964486115.1 uncultured Planctomycetota bacterium | reverse complement strand
TGAAGGCCCAGTAGGGAAGCGCTGGAACCCCCGCGCGTATCACCGGAACCGCCATGTAGCCGTCGAAGATCGGGCTGGCCACGTACCGCGCCTGGTCCCCGAAGCTGTACAGCAACCGGCAGAGAACGAGGCCGCAGAACAGGGTACGGAACCAGCCGACCGTCGACAGCGGCACCTGTCCCTCCCACATGCGCCTCCAGGGGGTCATCGCGAGGCGAACTCGGTGGCTTCGATCGTCCCCACATGCGTCTCGACGATGCGCAGCGGCATCCGTCGTCGTTCGACCACTCGGCGGATCAGCAGCAGGCGCTTTACCGGTTGGTGGTGATTCTCAGCTGCCTGGCAGGCCAGCACGTCCCGGGCGATGTGGCCCAGTGCTGCCTCGCGTACCTGCCCGCGCAAGGCCAGCGCAGCGCGAATGCGGCGTCAGATGGAGACGCTGTACTTGTGGAAGTGCGGCTGAAACCAGGACAGCTGGCCGTCTGTGTACTCGATCCTCACGCGGTAGAATTCGATCAGCGGGTTGGGCCGGTAGGCGCTGTACATGCGGTAGGTGGCGATCGGCCAATCGGACAGCCGCAGTGTACGAGGGAAGACCATCTTGTAGGCCATTGGCCCCACGGTCAGTGCCAGCAGGAGGAGAAGGGTGCGGCGGGAGTTCACGTCGGGAGCCTAACAAAGATGGCGTGGTTGTTGCCAGTCTTGCGGGCTCCGTCGGTGAGAGAATTGTTGAAGCTCGAGACGGGTACGCCGCTTGCTATCTCTTTGCAGGTTCGTCGTCCCGGTCGCTCGAGAAACTGTGCCGGAAGCAGCTCACTCCCGGTGTTTCGGTTGGCCGGGCGGCGACCGTTTGGACGAATATGCTCACGGGTGGGCGGTCGTGCCACATTGGAGCGCGCGATTGTGCTACACGGAGGCCATCGAGTGCGTTTCTGCCGAGACCGGCAAGTTGGCCCAAATGTCCTAGACTGGCAGGTAAAGGGCCTTGTGATGCCTTTGCGTGGCTGGTGGCAGGTCGCGCCCATTGACTGAAGATGTGAAAACACTTGTCTCACGGGAAGCAGTGGGTCAGAATCTCCGCGATCCATGAGCTGTGACCTGTCGCTTTACGACCTTACCGGCAAACATGCATTGATCACTGGTGCCTCGAGAGGCATCGGGCGAGCGATTGCAGAGCTCTTCGCCAGGGCGGGTGCCGATGTAGCGGTCCACTACAACTCCCACGAGGAGGCCGCGCGCAAGGTGGCCCGTAAGATCAAGGCGCTCGAGCGGGAGTCCTTCGTGCTGCAGGCGGACATGGGGTCGCCCCAAGATATCTGGCACATGTTCGACCAGTATGACGCCGAGTTCGAGAAGATCGATCTGGTGGTCTGCAACGCCGGAATCTGGAAGCGGGCTCCGATCGAGAAGATGAGTGAGGACGATCTGCGGGAGATGTTCTCGGTCAATCTCGAGGGCGTGATCCATACCTGTCGGCTCGCCGTGCAGCGGATGATCCGGCAGGACACCCGTGGCTCGATCGTGCTGATTGCCAGTACCTCCGGGCAGCGGGGAGAGGCGTATTACTCGCATTATGCCGCGACCAAGGGTGCGCTGATCTCGTTTACCAAGAGCGTGGCGGTCGAGCTGGCGCCCCACAAGATTCGCGTCAACGCGATCGCGCCCGGCTGGATCCGAACCGACATGACCAGTGAATCCCTCGAAGGTCCAGACGGACAGGAGGTCCGCAAGGAGATCCCACTGGGCGAGCCCGGGCTACCGGAAGACATTGCCCGACCGGCCCTGTTCTTGGTCAGCGAAATGGCTCGTTATGTTACGGGCGAGGTGCTCAACGTCAACGGCGGCGCCTTTCTCTAGGCCTGATCGGCTGTGCTGCGTTTCGCTGTCCGCAACCTGTGCCGAAAAAAGGTCCGCAGCTTTCTCTCCCTCGCGGGTCTGGCGGTGGCCATCATTCTGGTCATCGGGCTGATCTCCTTCTCCACCGGGGTCAAGGTGCTGATCGAGTCGACGTTGCGCCAGGTCCAGGGGCTGGTGGTCGTCTGGCGTGCGGCGCCCGATCCGATCATCAGCACCATCCCGAAGGAGTTCGAGCAGAAGCTGGCCCGGTTGCCCGGGGTCAGGGTGGTGCAGCCGGAGGTCTGGACGGTCGCGATCACCTTCAACGGGACGTTGTTGATGCACAAGGGACTCGACATGGGTGGGCTGGGAGTTCTCGGGATGGAGCCGAAGCGCACCTTGACCTTGCAAGGCGGAGGTCTGTTCAACAAACATCTCCAGGGTGGTCGGTTTCTGAAGGACGGGGAAGATGACGCCTGCATGATCTCGACCTTGGTCAGCAAGAAGCTGGAGCTACCACTCGGTTCGCGAGCCCGCTTTCACGGCGCGCCTCTGAAGGTCGTCGGACTGTTCAAGACGGGATCGTTGATTCTCGATCAGACGGTCGTGGTGACCACGCACCGGGCACGACAGATGCGTCGACTGGACGAGAAGTTCGTGTCTAATTTCTACCTCGAATTGGAGGACAACAGCGACCTCGACGCTCTTGCCGACAAGATCAACACCGATCATCCGGAGCTGCGCGCAATGACGCCCGAAACGATCAACGAGACGGTTGGCGGCGTCCTGCGCAAGGTGGACCGCCTGCTGCTCGTGATCACTGTCCTGCCCATCCTGGGCGCCGCCTTGGCGATTCTCAATACGATGCTGATGAGCTTCTCCGAACGGATCGCAGAGTTCGGCATTCTCAAGGCGTGTGGGTGGGAGCGGAGGGACATCTTACGCCTGGTGCTGCTGGAGGCGGTTTTGCTCGGAGTCG
>CAZANL010000730.1:0-2836 GCA_964486115.1 uncultured Planctomycetota bacterium | reverse complement strand
AATTCGTTCCGCGAGTCCAGGGGGTGGGCTTCCGGGCTAGATCAGCTCGGAAGACCACGGTGCAGGAGGGGGCGAAATGGCCGTGCAGGAGGAAGTCGTCCACGGTGTAGTAGGGCTTGAGCACCGGCGGCCCATGTTGCCAGGTGACCGGGCCGGCTGCTTGATCCAGTCGCTGAGCCCAGTGGAAGCACGCGGAATGATCCGGATGCTGGTCGAGAAATTCGACCTGTTTTTCCAGCTTGTTCGGTGCGGTCCAGTAATCATCGCCTTCGAGCCAGGCGATGTACTCTCCGCGACAGGCCTCGACGATCGCCTCGTTGTTGTCGTAGATGCCGAGGTTCTTCTCGTGAAGTAGTAGCTTGATCCGGTCCGGGTGTCTCTCCGCATATTGCAGGGCCACCTGTCTGGATCCGTCGGTCGAGCAGTCCTCTCCGACCACGACTTCGAACTCGAAATCGGTCTGCTGCATCAATGCACTGTCCAGCGCCTCGGATAAATACGCCTCGTGGTTGTACACGGGCATGTGGACGCTGACCTTGAGCGGATGGCCGGGGGTCGAATCAGTCATGTCTGGAGTGGTGTGGCTACACGCCTGCGAACGGGCAACCCTGCTGTCGGAGCCGGGGGCTTATGCAGCGAGGTGTTTGCGGTAGTAGGGGAAAAAGTCGGTCTCCTTCGCGTCATGTTTGCCACAGAGGCCGCTGTAGATTTCATGGTCGAAGGTGCGCCCGCACAAATAGACCGGGCGGGTGTGGCTGGCCCAACTGCGTTTGTATTGGCTCAGCCCGTCGGTCCCATAGCTCTCGATGCCTGCGCCCGCGCCCAGGTCGAGCCAGCGTTTGATGCCCAGATAGTGTTTGATGGCAAATCGGTGTAGGGCGTACGAGGCGTGGACCTCGTACGACTCGGGTGCCATCGCCGCCAGGTGGGCGTATACAATGTCACCCATTACGATGTAGGTGTGGCAACCTACCGGGCGTCCGTCCAGCGTAGCCTTCAGCATCATCGTACCGGTGGCCTGCAGCTGTTTCTCGAATGCTGTTGGGGAGAATCTCTGGATACCGCGGATGTCGTGGCGTGCGATCAGGTGCGCGTACAGGGTCAGCCACTGCTCTAGCATGCTGGCCGGATCCCGACAGATCTCGATCCGCACTTTCTTGAATCCGTACCGTGCATACTTGCGATGACGCCGGGTGCCGATGCGCTCTATGGGCTTCATCAGGTCGACGATGAAGTGCTCCTTGTAGGGTCTAACCCGGTCGAAGCAGCGATGCAGAAGAGAGGTGTCGTGCGGAGCAAATGGATTGGTGACCAGGGTCACGGTGACCATGGCCTTTCTGATCGCCTCCAGATCTTCGGGCAGACGGGTCCAATCGCGGCAGAAGAAGCGGGGGTAGAGTCCTGTTACATCTCGGTATCCGGTCCCGTCGATGTCTCGCTCCAAGATCCAGCCGCCACATCGCTTTAGCCACCGAACATGGCCGAACTCGCCAAAGGAAGCTGCATACAGAGGATCGAGGTATCCGGTTGGGCAGGTGGATTGCGCTGGAGGACGCACTTCACGGGGGATGCCCCGGGTGGGCAAAATGAGCCGCTCACCCCTCATACCATCCACCCCATTATTGCAGCAGGTGGTGTGGTTCGTGGGCTAACTTGGCTGATAATGATGCGTCGCATGGTGAATCCGCCATCCGTTGCGCTGCAAGCAAGCCCCATATAAACTTATCCTGCTAATGTGCTTGGGGCAAGCCGTTCATGCTGGTGCAGGATGTATTTCAGATGAAAACGGTAGCTAGCAGCATCAAATTCCGGAGCTAATTCATCGAACTCACAGGCCACGTTCAACCGGCTGCACTTCTTGCTGATCGACGTTCGGTGCCACCAGCTGCCAGTGATTTGGTTACCCGCCAGCCGGCGGGTCAGATCCCCCAATTTGTACCAGGGGGTGGGGTGCAACCCCACTTCTGCTCTCGGTCCGGAGCGAAGACGAGGAGGAGGCGGGGTTTGGAGAGTCGACGCCCAGCACCTCGTTGACGGGTCAGCAGCAGCCCTTGCTTTCCGGTGGAGGTAGGGCGCCAGCTTGTCACGCCCCTCCTTCAATCCCGCGATGTGGGCCGGGTCTGTCTGGGGTCCAGTGCCGGCAGTTCCAGGTCGCCTCTTTCACAATAGCAGACTGCGGGCGGGCCGTGAAAATGAGCGGTGGGGTCAATCCGCGGGGGAATGGGGCATGGGAGCCACGACAGGCTCCTTCTTGCGAACCCAGACCTGAGCCCCCCAGGCCAGCGCGCCAAACAGTCCGCCGACGACGTAGAACACCAGAAGGTGGACCACCGCGATGCAGGCCACCACGGGTGCCTGCGCCACGCCGTACAGCTTCACCAGACTCCCTTCGCCGAAGGCGTGATATGCGCCGATTCCGCCCACCGTGGGCACCAGCACCGAGCAGGACGTGATCGCGAAGGCGATCGTGATCTGCTCGAAGTTCAGTCCCGCCGTGAGCCCGAACGCGTGCAGGCCAAGCGCGAAGCTGGCCCAGTAGCAGACCCAGATCGCCACCGTCTCGATCGTCACCATCAACGCCTGATACGGGCTCTTGAAGAAGGCAAGCCCCTCCGCGCCTTGCCGGATCAGCCCCTCGACCTTCTCGCCGATGCCCGGACTGACGCGGCCGAACAGCCCGCCAAAGAAGCCGCAAAGCCACTCCGAAACGAACGCGATGGCCACCAGCCCCAGCATGGCGGCCACGGGAACGGCGAAGGCCAGCCAGCTCTTGTCGGCCAGCTGGACCAGCCGGGGGTCGATGCTGGCGAAGCGTTCGCCCTCGATGGCGATAGAA
>CAZANL010000729.1:0-2836 GCA_964486115.1 uncultured Planctomycetota bacterium | reverse complement strand
GATACTGCCCACCAATCGCCCCAGATCCACCAGTTCCTGCACAGAAGAGGCCCGGCCTGCGTACACCAGCAGCTGCTCGGTCAGGTCTCGTGCGCGCAGGCTGGCCTGATAAACCCGATCCACATGTTTCTGAGCCGGTGAAGACTCTCCCAGCTTTCGAGAAGCCATCGTCGCGCTGCCCAGGATAGCGGTCAGGAGATTGTTGAAATCGTGAGCGACACCCCCCGCAAGTAAACCCAGGCTCTCCAGTTTCTGCGCGTACATCACCTGTTTCTGCAGGTCGGCACTCTCACGCTCCGCCTTCTCTCGCTGAGTGATCTGACGTTCCAGGGATCGATTGACTTCGATGGAGTCGGCCGCGAAGCGCTTGGCAACCAACGTGCTGCGACGCATGTGGGCCGAGAACAGTGCCAGCGCCGCCAGCCCCAGACCTGCTGCGGCCAGCACCAACCAGACGGTCGCGCGCAGCGCCTGCCGTGCCTCATACGCCTCCATGTGCATCGGCCGGATGACCTCCAGCACCCCCCGGACGTCCCCCTCCTTCCAGTCCCGCTTCGGGCTGTCGGGATGCTGATTGTGACACTGAACACAACTCGGCCGCATCAGATCAGCCGTGGCATACCGCAGGGCTGGCCGGCCCTGGTATGCTTCGAAGGAGTACACTACCTGGTCCGGCTTGTTTCGGAGGCGCTCGAGGGCCATCTTCTCGAAGGCGTCGAGCTCCTCACCCTCCTTTTGACGCCACGGAAACGGAAAGTCGCTGTAGAGCCGAACACTGCCTCCCGCAGCACTGGCAATGCGATTGCCCAGCAAGATGCTCATCGTCGCCGGGAGTGGAATCGCTGACTCCTCCCGCTGATAATCATGACGAACGGTCACTCCATGCTTACGGGCGCGCTCGACCACCTCGGAGGTATAGAGTGTACGGAACTCCCTGATCGCGTCTGAATAGTGCTCGGCGTCGTTGAGCGCGGTGGACTCGACCAGTGTGGACTCCATACGCAGCAGATACGCACCGATCGAGAGCAAGATCCCAACCGCCACGAGGGACACCAGGAGAATCGTCCGCCCCTTGGGTAGCCAGGTCAGGAGGGCTGAAGACGGTTGCGAGGCGGGGCTCGCGTGCTGGGCGGTGCCTAGCGCCATTCAGCCCTCGAATGGCGCCAAGCCAGTCCGCTGGACAGGCACTCCAGCAGAGCCGCGCGGGCTCGGTCAATCGTCACGCCGAGCACAGCCCGGGTGACCATTGTCCGGGCAGCCAGTGAGCGAACGCATCGCAGACCACGAGTCCATCCCGAATCCTGCGGGTGCTCATCTCGTCCAGACACGTCACCGCGGCAATCCCACGAGCCTCTTTGCCAGCACAATTCACAGAATACCAGAAGGCCCCTTGCGCGAGCAAGCAAGGACGGGAACAGCGATCGGGGAGGAACAATCGCCAGGACTCTCGGCAAGACAAATCGAGGAAGAGACTCGGTGAGACCGAATACCCACCACACCGGCCCAATGGAGCGTCGAGGGACGTGCTCGCACAGCGAGCGGTCTCGCCCGTTCGGGGATCCGACCTGCTGGAGTGGCTCGCCTCTGGCAAACTGCCAGGTGCTATCACAGCCGGGGTCATGAAGGGATCAGCGGGAGGAACAGCGCCCAGACGCTGAAGGCGAACGCACCGCCGAGCAAGAAGGTCGACAGCAGACCGAGCAGACCGAGCAGCGATTCGACCGCCAGGTCGACCTGCTGCTCATACCTGTCGGCGACCCGGAGAAGCTGCTGGTCCAGACTCCCGGTCATCTGGCCATCGCCGATCAACTCGGCGGACCCATCGCCGAATAGGTTCGACTCGGTCAGTGGCGTGACGACCGACTCGCCACTCCCCATCGAATCGATCAGCCGGCTGATTGTCCGGGCCACCTTGGCGTGATCGCTCGACTCCCAAACGCGCTCCAGCGACTCGCAGAGCGGGACACCCGACCCCAGCAAGGAGCCGAGCGTGCGACAGCAACGACCGGTCGCGGATTTCCGCGTGATTGCGCCGAGGAGCGGAATGTGCCAGGCCAGGCGGGACAGCGTCCGTCGACGGCACGGGCTCGAGACGGCCCAGCGCCAGCCATGGATCAGCAGCAGCAATGCGCCAGGAATCAGCAACCACGCGTTGCGCAGCAGCTCGAAGAGTAAGACCGTCCCTCCCGGCAGAGCCATTCCGATGTCTTCGTAGAATGGCTGCATCACGTGCATCAATCCACCCAGGATGACGACCCCGAGCAGGGCACAAGCGACGGGGTAAGCCAGCGTTCCGACGAACCGACGCTCGAACTGCTCGTTCTTCTCGAAGCGTCGCGCCAGACATCGCAGGATCGTGCCCAGTCCGCTGCCCGCCTCCCCCGCGCGGACCATGGTGACGTAGTGCGGAGCGAACACCTGCGGATGTCTGCTCAGCGCCTCGGCCAGGCTGCTGCCGGCCTCCACGTCCCGGGCGACGATCTGCAGTGCCTCTCGCAGCACGCCCGGCCGGGTCTGCCGGGACAGGCGCGACAGATTGCCAACCAGCGGCAGCCCGGCCTCCTGCAGTATCGAGAAGCGCACGGTGAAGTGTGTCAGTTCCCTGGGTGTCACTCCGCCGCCAGACCGTCGGAATCGCCCGAGCAGGCTACCAGTTGGTGAGGTCATCTCGCTCACCGGCATCGTCACGGCCGTTGCGGCCAAACGAATGAAGATCGAACAGCTGCGTGTTCTGGCGCCCCGGCAGCGTGTAGCGAATTGGCCGGCCCCAGCGGTCGAGCACCCGGCGGCGGGTTTGCCAGTCGCAAGCTCTACTCGGACGACGAAGAAGTACTGT
>CAZANL010000728.1:0-2839 GCA_964486115.1 uncultured Planctomycetota bacterium | reverse complement strand
CCGGCAGACCGCAGTGTGTCCTCCGACCAGCGGAAGGCGGCGATGCTGCCATCTGCGGTGGTGGCCAGGTAGTTGCCCGTGACTGCTGGTCTGGCATGACGAAACCAGGCGTGGAGTTCGGATTCCCGTGGGAGTCGGCCACCGAGTCCCTTGCAGAGGAACCCACCGGTCTTGCCCTTCAGGGTCGGATAGGTTCGGGGGTTGGCCTGTAGGGTTGTTTCGCGATTGGCCTGCTCGTGCAGCAGAACCGTATCCTCTTGATTGACGGTGACGGGTCGCAAGTAGGCACCTGTCCGGATCTGCACCTCGCTTGACTTGGTCAGTTTCGAACGCGCGAGCCGGAACCAGCCATCCATGCCCCTTGGTAAATGGCGATGTCGAAATTGCAGCGTGCGGTAGCGCTTTTCGACGAGCAGGTTGATCCACATGGGGTCCTCGGGTGGCCCGACGGCGAAGATCAGCTGTCCGGCGCGACGCGTCTGAAACGGGGTCTTGGCATCGATATCTACCACGCTTGGTGCTTCTGGGCGGAAGACGCGAACGCGTAGGCCGGCCGGATCTCCGATAATACGCGTCGACTGTTGAGCGTTGTTCAGAATCTCACTCGCCTGTTTGGCGTGTTCGGGTGCCAGCTGTGGTAGGAAGCGAAGTGCTCGCAGGGCATAGAAGATTGCGCCTGCGACCCGTTCTCGAGCCAGCATGCCGTTGGCCTTGTCGAGTTCCTTGGCGCCGAGCCCGGCGATTTCCTTTTCGGCCCGGGAGTAGCCCTCCTTGGCTGGTTTGTTTTGCGGAGCAATGTCGAGCGTTGCCTGGAATAGACTCATTGCATTACGACAGCGCTTTAGCCGAACCAGCGACTCCGATTCATCGATGAAGGGGCTCGGTTTATAGTCCCACGATAGGCTGGGCATCTCGGCCCGTGCCGACTCTCGTTTGATGTCGCGGGTCCACTTCTGCCACCAGGCCTGATCGTCCTTCGGTGTCGAATCACTTTTCAGTGAGCGGTATCCGCCAGCTACGAACAGCGCGATCTTCTGGTGGCGGTAAGCCCGCATCAGACGAATCTGGTTCAGATAGTTGACGGTCAGGCCGACCACGAAGATCAGCAACAGGCACGCCAGGCCGATCAACAGCCTGATCCGCCATGCCATCTTCAAGCCACGACCGACGATGGTCAGCGGCTTGGCCTCCATCGGCTCACCGGCGAAGTACTTCGCGATGTCCGCGGCCATCGCCTGTGCCGAGTGATAGCGGGCCTCTTTTTCCTTGTCCAGCGCGTGTAAGCAGATCGCCTCGGCCAGCGGTGGGATCGACTTGACATGGGTGCGAGGGGGAGTGACCTCTTCGAGTAGCACCTTCATCACGATCTGCGGAACACTCTCCCCGTCAAACGGCACATTTCCGGTCAGCATCCGATAGAGGATCGCGCCCATGGCGTAGATGTCGGTGCGCAGATCGACGGAGGTCAGGTCCCCTTCGGCCTGCTCCGGAGATACATAGTGTGGAGTTCCGACGAGCTCGCCGGTCCGCGTCAACCGTTCGCGCACCATCAGGTCACGTGCCAACCCGAAATCGACCAGGTGGGCCTTGCCCTTTTCCTTGTCGTAAATCACGTTGTTTGGCGTCAGGTCCCGATGGATCATGCCGGTCTGGTGTACACCGCCGATGATGGTCGCAACTTCCTGTATCACCCGCAGGGCATCCTCGGGGTCAAACACCCCGGTACTCTTCAGTCGGTCTTCTAGCGTCTCGCCGTCGACGAAATCCATCACGTAGAACGGCGTTCCGTCTTGCTCGCCGATCTGGTAGATCCGGACCACACCGTCGACCTTGATCCGGGCCAGCGCGCGGGCCTCGTCCTGAAACCGTTCGACCACCTCGCGCGCGGCATAGGCGCCACCGGGCAGCGCCTTCAGCGCGTAGATCCGTCCCGCCTTGCTCTTGATGTCCCTGACCCGATAGATCACCCCCATGCCGCCTCTGCCGATCTCGTCGAGGATCTCGAACCGGCCGAAGCGCTTGCCTTGAGCGAAGACCGGTGTCTGAGCCGTGGGGGCTGTAGGTTTTGCTGGTTCGTCACGCATCGTCGGGGCGAGGGGCGCGGAAGCCTCTTTACGCTCTGTCTCGGGTATCGCCCGGGTGTCGCGGTGGGGGGCCACGGTCCGGGTCACGCCTTCGGGATGGGACGGCTTGGCTACCTTCGGCAGCTTGCTGGCCTTGCCCTGGGCTATACTGAACATCAGCACGAAGTTGCCGAGCTTGATCAGGTCTCCGCTGGCCAGCTCCTTGCGTGTGGCGCGCTCGTCGTTGACGTGGGTTCCGTTTGCGCTGCCGAGGTCGATCAGCATGAAGTTCCCGCGCTGAACCTCGATCCGACAGTGCAGGGCGGAGATCCGCGAGTCTTCCAGAATCAGGTGACAGCTCGACTGGTCGCGACCGATGATCAGCGTTTCAGAGAACGAGATCGACTCGATTTGCTTGGGGCCGAGCACCATCTCGAGGGTGCCGTGCTGTTTGCTCACTCGCGGAACCCTCCGGCCTGCCAGATCGAGCCTCGGATAGCTGACTTATCGTTGCCCGCTGTCGCACGGTATATCGCGATCAGTCTCTCGCCGAGGGCGTCGAATGTCAGGCCCATGATCTTTCCGGGGGTGGACAGGCCGCGCATGATGATGCGCCCACCTGTCGAGGCGTGGTTCGGGTCTCGCCCGTCGAGGATGAAGATCTTTTTGCCCTTGGCGACGGCGATCACACCATTGGGCTGGAAGGCGACCTTGACAAAGCGTGACCCGGGAAAGGGGGTGGCGATGGAGGCGACCTTCTTGCGCGAGATCAGATC
>CAZANL010000727.1:0-2840 GCA_964486115.1 uncultured Planctomycetota bacterium | reverse complement strand
GGTTTTGGTGTGGCGACCGAGAGTCGTATCCAGCGCAACCGGCGAGAGCATCCGGGGCACTTCGATCCCGAGGTGGGGTTGATCAAGGTGACCCACGCAGATGGCGCACCGCTGGCGGTTCTGTTGAATTTCGCGATGCACGCCAGCGCGGTGCCGCCCGAGTCGTTGTTGATCTCTGCGGACGCGGTGGGCGTGGCCGAAAAGACCATCGAGCGGGAACTCGGAGGCAAGGTGGTCGCGATCTGGGCCCAGGGCGCCGAGGGAGACGTGTCACCCAAGCACAAGGGCTTCGAGGGGATCGAGAAATCCGGCGGGATGCTGGCGCACACGGTGC
Source organism: uncultured Planctomycetota bacterium (assembly GCA_964486115.1). Classification (GTDB taxonomy): domain Bacteria; phylum Planctomycetota; class JACQVV01; order JACQVV01; family CAZANL01; genus CAZANL01. The sequence goes on along the minus strand of CAZANL010000727.1, from coordinate 2,506 downwards.
TTGCGGCACTCGACGACATCGCCACCGAATCGACGATAGACCTCGATGTGGCCACCACCACGGTCCGGTTTCGCAAGCCGAAGCTGCACTATTCTTGCGACCGGCCCGGTGACAGCGAGGAGAGCCCGCTGATCGGCGAGCTCAACTTCTGCGAGATCTACAAGCTGGTCAGCGGCAGCAGTTTCTCGGTCGGTATTCCGCTGGAGGGCCTGATCGAGCGCTCCTTTCCGTTCAAGGTGCTGCGGATGGGCAAGACCGTGATCCTGTTCGTGCCCGGGGAGCCGCTGACCACGCTGGGGCTGGAGCTCAAGGCTGGCGCCAAGGCGCTGGGTTACGAGACGCCGTTCGTCTTCGGACTGTCCAACGACCACATGTCTTACGTGGCCGACAAGGCCAGCTACGAGGAGGGCGGCTATGAGGCGATCGCCACGTTGTTCGGGAAGGACCAGGCGGCGATCGTCAAGAAGACTCTCCTGACCCTGGCCAAGGAGCTGGTCCCCGAAGCGGACTGAACTGCACCCTGTGGGGTCTTCGCGAGGTTCTGGTAGCATGGTGCTCCTACAGGCCGCGGCCGGGCTAGTCAGAAAGACCAGCATCAGCGCCTCGCCGTCAATCGTGCGGGGGTAGCGATCATCATAGGAGACTCCAGATGAGTGAACACACACAGACCCCGATTACCTTAGAGCTCGTGGGGCAGGTCCTGCAGCGCAGCTTCATCCTGGGTTTCGCCTTTCTGCTGGTCGTCAGCCTGCCGATGCTGTTACTGGGCGATCAGATCTACGCGATCCACAGCAAGCTGTTCCCGATGTCCCGGGAGGCGCACACGATGCTGATCTTCAGCTGGATCGGGGACTTCAAGCTCGTGGTGTTCGGGGTCTTCCTGATTCCCTGGCTGGCCGTCCGGGGGACCCTGAATCGCCGCTGATACCTCGCGCGCTGTTGCGGCCAATCCGGGCTAGCTCTGTGCAGAGGATCCGTGACCACAACGCGCCCCCTTCAGCGCAGGCGCTTCCTGTCGCTCACCGGGTGGCGCTTCCCGTACTTGCGGGAGATTCCCCGGGCCAGACTGCGCAGGCTGTGGGCAAAGATCGCCGCGGTCACTGGCCGATTGCCCGACTGCTGGACCAGCCGGTCGGTCTTCAGCTTGAAGGCGTGGGCGAAGTTGTTGCGTACCGTGTTGCCGCGCGGCTGGTTGTCCCGCTTGCCCAGCTGGATCCAGGGCTTCTTGGGGTCTGCGGTCCAGCGGGAGAAGCAGACGTTGTTCTCGATGCGACAGTTCTGGGCGTCGTAGAGGCTGACCCCGTGCCAGTGAGCGACCAGCACCACGTTGCCGACCACGACGAAGTCGATCAGCGGGCCGGAGAAGAAGCCGATCGCCTGCATCGAGGTTGGAAATCGCTGCCGGTCATCTTCTCGATTGATGATGATATTGCCCTCGATCCTGACGTTGCGTATCTTGCCCTTCCCCTTGTTGAACAGGAAGCACTGGATCGCGTCGTCGTGGTTGGGGTCCCCGTCCTTCTCAGAGCAGTAGGCGTTCTTGACCACGTTGTGCCGCACGATGATGCCATCGCGGGTGACCCGGATCCCGTCGCCGGAGATGTTCTCGACGATGTTGCCCTCGCAGATGGTGCTCGTGCCGCACAGTGAGATCGCATGGCGTGTGTTGAGCACGTGGTTGTTGCGCGCGATCAAGCCGTTGCTGTGCCGTCCGATCCAGATGCCGTGCCGTGCCTGTTTCCAGTCCTCGACCGTCCATTGCGTGACGTCGAGGCTGTTGTAGATGAAGCAGTCTTCGAGCACCAGATCCGAAGAGGGCCCTTTGTCGCCCAGGTCGACGATGCTGCCCCGATAGTCCTTTTCTCCCTCCCCCAGGAACGAGGGGCTGATCGTCAATCCCTTGAAGTGCCAGCCGCGCCCCGCCTTGACCACCAGGCGGGCCAGGCGGGGTTTGGCCCCCTTCGCGGCCTCGATTCGCACCGCACCCCGGGCTGGACCGCCTGAAATGGAGACCACGCCGTGGTTGCCGTCGTAGAGCAGGACGCAATCCCCGCCCGCCAGCTTCGCCAGCGCGCCCTTGGCGGACGCTTCGGCCAGCGTGCGCCAGGGGCGGGTGGCGCTGCCTTCACCCAGGGCCTGCCCCCTGGTCGGGTGAATGTGAAAGACACCTCCCCTGGACTGCTGGGCGATGGCCGGCATCGCGCTGAGCAACGTCAGCACGACGAGACTCAAGCTGACAGATCGTCCAGCATGGGAAAGCAAGTCGGTGTTCATCGATGGGCACCTGAGTCGGTGGGTGATGGCGAGACCGGTTTCAGGTCGGTCTGCGAACGGATCTTCCTGGTATGGCTCACAGTGGTTCGAGCACGACAGGATGGCAGCGGGTCGTCGTCGGCGAGATGATTCGCTGATGATACCAGATCAGGGTCAGCACGGCCAAGGGGAGGACCCGTAGGGTCTCGGGGGCGTTGGAGATCAGTTGGCCAGCGGGCCGAGCAGCCCGCTG
>CAZANL010000726.1:0-2841 GCA_964486115.1 uncultured Planctomycetota bacterium | reverse complement strand
TCACGCTGGATACTCTGGGACGGACCCAGGCCAAGCTCGGCCGCTTCGCAGAGGCGGAAACGTCACTGAGCGAGGCCACCCGCCTGCTTTCATTCGGCAGCGCGGAGTTGTACCTCGGACAGGCAAAGATGCACCTGGGACAAACCGACCAGGCAGCCCGTCATCTTCGACGAGCGCTGGCCCACCAGGCCGATCGCTCGCTGGGGTTCACCGATGTTCTGAGCGCTCACCGCGACCTCCGGGAGCTAGCCAAGTCACGATAGTTCTGATACCCTTCGCCCCCTCGCTCGCAAGACAGACACGCCTGGAGTAACGTGATGACCACCCCAATCCGTATCGCAGTAACCGGCGCAGCAGGTCAGATCGGCTACGCCCTCCTCTTCCGTCTGGCTTCGGGACAGTTGTTCGGCCCCGACCAGCCCGTGATCCTCCACATGGTCGAGATCCCACCCGTGCTCAAAGCCCTCGACGGGATCCACATGGAACTCGATGACTGCGCATTCCCGACGCTGGCAGGCGTGGTCAAGGCGGACAGCGATCACCTGGAGGACGGCTTCAGGGACGTCAACATCGTCCTGTGCATCGGCAGCATCCCGCGCAAGGAAGGGATGGAGCGCGGAGACCTGATACGAATCAATGGACCGATCTTCACCAGCACAGGCCAGGCGATCCAGCAGGCAGCGGCCTCCGACGTGAAGATCCTGGTGGTCGGCAACCCCTGCAACACCAACTGCCTGATCGCGATGTCCAACGCGCCGGACGTTCCGCGGGACCGCTGGCATGCGATGACCCGGCTGGACCAGAACCGGGCAATGTCCCAGCTGGCGCAGAGGTCAGGCCAGCCGGTGAGCCAGGTGGCCAACATGAACATCTGGGGCAACCACTCGGCCACCCAGTATCCGGACTTCTATCATGCGACGATCGGCGGCAAACCAGCCACCGAGGTGATCCAGGACGAGGGCTGGCTGCAGAGCGAGTTCATCGCCACGGTGCAGAAGCGCGGTTCCGCGATCATCAAGGCGCGGGGGGCCTCCAGCGCTGCCTCGGCCGCAAATGCAGTGATCGACGGCGTCCAGAGCATCTGCACGCCGACTCGAGAGGGTCACAGCTTCAGCGCTGCAGTCTGCAGCGACGGCAGCTACGGCGTCGACGAAGGGCTGATCTGCAGCTTCCCGCTGACCAGCGACGGAACCACCTGGTCGGTGGTGCAGGGAATCGAGCACAACGAGTTCGCCCAGGCCAAGCTTGACGCAACGGTGACAGAGCTCCGCACGGAGTTGGATACCGTCGCGGACCTGCTACCCAGCTAGCAACACGGCTGCAACCGTCCGCGGGCAGCTACCGACGCAGAGGGGGCAGCGTAGCTATCGCAGCCCCAACTGCCTACGTCGCCTGGTGAGTCAAGACGCCTCGGAGAACTGCCGGATGACCTCGTAGAGCACGATCCCGACGGCGGTGGCAACGTTGATCGAGTTCTTCACGCCACCCGTCGGGATCTCGACGCAGCGCTCCGAGATCTTCAAGATGTCGTCCGAGACACCGTGAATCTCATGCCCAAAGACCAGCGCCACCGGACGGGGAAACGCCACCTCCCACAACATCTCGCTACGATCGGTCACCTCGACCGAGAAGACAGGAATCCCCTCCTGCCGCAGCCGAGCCACCAGCGGAAGGCTCGCAGAATGATACTCCCACGGCACGTAGTCTTCGGTACTCAGGGCGGTCTTGGCCAGCTTGTCGTTCGGCGGGCTGGCTGAGATTCCACACAGGTGCAGCTTCGCCACGGCAGCCGCATCGCAAGTCCTGAAAAAAGAGCCCACATTGTATGCGCTCCGCACGTTGTCGCAGATCACATGAATCGGGTGGCGCCGGGCGATCTCGCCCGGCTCGATGGCCCGGTCCAGCTGACGCACTTTTCTCGGAGCCGGCATCACGGACCGATCAGCAGGCGGTAATGCGTCAGCTGATCTATGCCGTTCAGCAACTGCGGTCGACAGACCAGCACCACAGCTGCTCCGAGTGCGAGGTAGGGGCCAAATGGAAGGTAGTGGTTTCGGGTGGCGATCAGCAGCACAATGCCGATCAGCGAGCCCAGCAGACAGGCGAGGAACAGGGTCAGCAGCACGCCGTCCCAGCCAAGCAGGCCCCCGATCAACCCCATCAGCTTGACGTCTCCCATACCCATCGCCTCCTTGCGAAATACCGCTTCTCCCGCAACACGGATGAACAGCAGCAGACCGAATCCGACGACCGCCCCGAGCAGTGACGTGACCAGCCCGTTGAGATGCAGGTTCGGTACCCGGCTGCTGGCCGCTAGCTGGGGGAGGATCGCCGGCAACGCCAGGGCGACAAGTGGAGCCAGCGCGGTCCCGTAGACCGAGATCTCGTCCGGAATGATGCGATAGCGGATGTCGATCATGCTGCAGCAAACCAGCAAGCTGGTAAACAAGAGAAAGACGATCAGGGCTCCGGCCTGCATCCACGCAGGCCAGATCGGTGAGCTGCCGAATCGTGCAAACCCGAGCTTGCGATAGAAGAAAGCCCAGACGATCACGGTGAAGATCACCGCCATCAGAACCTCGGTCCAGAGGTAGGCCGACGAGACACGCGTCCTGCAGTGAGAACACTTTCCGCCAAGCGTCAACCATGACAGGACCGGGAGGTTCTCGTACCAGGGCAGTGGCGTGCCACACGCGAAGCAATGACTCCCCGGGGTGACCAGGGAGAGGTGCCTGCGCGGCAACCGATAGACGACCACATTGATGAAACTGCCAACACAGGCGCCGAACAGTGGCGCGAACAACAGCAGAGTCAGCACAAGAGAGTCAGAGAAGGGAGAGC
>CAZANL010000725.1:0-2845 GCA_964486115.1 uncultured Planctomycetota bacterium | reverse complement strand
GAAGCCCAGCACCGGAAGCTTGGCCAGAACGGGAATCTCGGACCGCTGATCCTGGATCCGAATGTTCTTCAGACCACCGATGACAACCGCACCCCGATCGGGAACCCGGACAGTGGTCTCAGCCGATTGCAGGGTAATCTGCGGCAGCTGGATGACCACGGGCAGGGTCGAGGTACCACCCAAGTTGATCGCAACGCCACGCAACTGGGTGACGGTGCTGATCGTGGGCCGCAGCTCGAGGGTCACATACTTGCGGTCATGTGAGACGGTCGGGCGAACGTCCAGCACCAGACCATCCTGAACCGTGCCGATCTCAGGATCGGCTGCCACCGAGTTCTGTGCGATCTCGACGTCGTAGTCCTTGATGTAGGCCTGCTGGTTGACGACCGTCACATACGCCCGCTGGGTGTTGAACGCAGTCAACCTGGGGCTGCTCACGGTAGCCGCCTTCTGCGACTTGCGCACGGCGGTGACCAGCATGTTCAGCTGAGCATCACGCAGCAGTGAATACTGCAGCGAGAGCCCGCCAGAGCTCGACTGCCGCGAACCGAGTGTCCTGTTGAAGAACTGGGTCCTGGCCCGGATGTCCTGCGCGTTGGAGCGACGACCGTTCTGGAGGGTACCCGAACGCATGAAGAACCCCGAGAACGGGATGGTGCTCGGCGATGACAGCAGCGGACCGGGGCCTTGTGGCAGGTTACCTGCCTGGACACCTGGTGTGGGAAACGTGCCCCCGACCGAGACGTCGAAGAGCGAGGGGGCGCCGCCACCGGTGTTGTCCAAGAAACCTGTACTTGGAGCACCCTCGGGGCTAACCCCAATCAACCCAGGCTGTACGACGTTGTCACCCGACACACCACCAAGACCGCGGAATTCGACACCGATCTCGGACAAGAAGTCATCGGTCGCTTCGACAAAGCGAGTCTCGACATTGACCATCAGGCCGCCGACCTGCCGCAGGCCGGTCAGGAACTTGGCGATCTGGTTTTGCACCTCGGGGGTGTGAACGACCAGCAGCTGTCCACCGATCGCGTCAAGCGAGTACTTGTCCTGCTCCCAGGAATCGGGCGACACGTTGCTCTTCAGCAACTCGACGAGCTCTTCCTTGGTGATGGTCGGCTCGACTTCCTCATCCTCGGTGAAGATCGCACCCGCTGGCCCACCCGCGGCACCCGTTGCACTGCCGAGCTTGATATCCGGACCCTTGAAATCGGCGATCTTGACCGTCAGATCACGAATATCGTGGATGCGCGGAAGCGCCAGGCCCTTGGTGTGGGGGCTGTCGGGCGTGGTGATGAACAGAACGTCTTCCTTGAAAACATACGTCAATCCGGTGAACTTCAGCAGGATCGAGAGAGCGTCCTTGAGGCGCAGCTTCTTGACCTGAAGGGTCACCAGCCCACCGTCCTCGGCCAGCTTTGTCTTGGCTGACTGATCGATGACGATGTTGACCTGCGTGACCTGCTGGATGAACTGAACGACGTCACCGAACGGGGTCTCGGTAAAATCCAGGTTCAGCCGCTTGCTATCCAGCTGTCCCTTGATCTTCTTGACCGCATCCGATTCGTTCAGAGCTATTTTCAGCTCGCCAGCGCGCTGCCGCTTGCTGATCGCCTTCCACTTCGCCTCGCTCGGGTAACGCAGCAGAGCAGCGTAGGGAACGCGACTCTCCAACATGTCGTTATGGAAGCGACGCCACCGTTCGACCTTTGCGCGGATGAAATCCACACGGGCCTGCTCGTGACGTGATTCGACCGAGTCCTCATGCAATCGCTGCGCGATCTTGTTGAGCGGATCGATTCGGAGGATTTCCTTGGCAAGCTCTTCGCTCTTGGCGAATTCCTTACGCTTGAAATGCTCGATTCCCCGATTGAACAGGTATTCGATCCGTCGACGCTTGAGGTCTCGCTCTTTCTTGGCCGACGTAGCGGCTCGGTCCCGGGCTTCCTTCAGCTGCTTGCGCCGGATTGCGTCCTCTGCATCTCTCTGGAGGCGCTTTGCGCGTGCCAAGCCATCCTTGGCCCGCTTTTCGAGATCGCCGACCGCCAACTCGTAGGGTGCCCAGCGAATGGTCTCGAGCACCTTGTTGAAGTTAGAGATCGCCTGATCGAACTTCATGCCCTTGAGAGCCTTGGTCGCCAGCTTGTAATGATGCTTGGCCTTGACCTCGGCCTGCTCCTTGCGGATGGCTTCCTGATCCCTCAGCATCTTGGAGATCGTGGCGAGCTCACCCGTGCGCTTGCCCAGCTTCAGATTGACCTGCTTCAGCAGCGCCTGAACACCGGCAAAAGCCCGCTCCAAGCCCGGAGCATGCTTCTTCTCGAGCGCTGGCCGCAGGGTGCCTTTGACATCCTGGTAGAGGCTCACAGCCATTGTCAGCTGCTTGCGGGCCTCGGCCGCCTTCTTCGCCGCGAGTTTGTTCTTGGCGTCCTTCTGCAGGTTGTTCATCAGGAGAACATTCTGCTGGATCTTGACCAGAGCGGATTGCTCCTTGGCCGTGAGATCGGATGACTTTGCCTTGCCACCCTTTTTCGGCATCCCCGCCGCCTTCTTACCTGCTCGAGCCTTAGCACCCTTTTTACCGACGGGTCCGGCAGCCTTCTTCCCCGCCTTCGTGGGTTGACTGGAACTCTTGCAGCCGGAGAGGACGAGCGAGAAACCTAGCAGCACAATGCTGGCCACCAGGAACCCACGAATCCGAATTTCCATGTCTCCACCTTTCTTCACATAAAGCCCGCCTGACTTGCAACCAAGCACGTCGACGAGACTACAGTCTTAGCTCAGAAGTTCTGAGCCCGCCCGGCTCTGCCGTTACCCTAAATCCAACAGAACGAAAGGCTTTGGT
>CAZANL010000724.1:0-2845 GCA_964486115.1 uncultured Planctomycetota bacterium | reverse complement strand
AGACAGATGGTTGATTCTGGCCCAGTAGAGCGTCAGACTGTCCAGGATGACCGCCTCAAACTCCGCAACAAATCCGACCCGCCCGACGGAGGAGAGCGTCCTCCTGCTCGGCAAGATCGCCATCGCCAATCATCTGGCATCCGAGGAACAGGTCGCGGATTGTCTCGAGGTGCAGCGCAAGATGCTCGAATGGGGCATCAAGTCCTCCATTGGCGAGATTCTCGTAGACAAGGACGTTCTGAACGAGGACCAGGTTCGGGACCTGCTCGAGATCCAGCGGCGGATGCGACCGGACATGACAGAAGATGACTGGCTCTCCCAGAGAACCCGCGTGGCGTGTCAGGACAGCGTTCTGTTCGGCGAGCTACTCCGTCTCAATGGCATCCTCTCCAAACAGCAGGTGGAAGAGACGATCGAAATCCAACGTGAATTGCAGGAGATGGGGGTCGACAAGAGGCTGGGCGATCTGCTGATCAAGAAGTCCATGCTTCGCCAGGAAACGGTCGAGGCGCTGTTGCGGATCCAAGAAAACTGGCTCGGACACGGCTTCAAGGCCCAGGGATATCGCTATCCGGAACTGTGGGGCCCGATGGCGGCCGCCATTGGCGGTGCATTGGTCGTTTTGAGTGCGATTCTGTGGATCCCGGATCGTCGACAAGTCGACCCGATCGGAACCCAGAACCATGAATCAGTCGACGCATCGCGAAAAGAAACCCAGAGGCAGGACACGCTCCCCCGCGGATCTGCCTCCAGCCGCCCGGAGGGTCTGCCCCCCATCGGGTCACCGGGCTCGATGAACAAACAAGGCCAGGGCAAGCGCGGAACCGGCAGCCAAGGCGGCACAGGCAATGACGCACTCCAGCAGGCGGTCACAACTCGCAGGACAGGAGCGCTGGACCCGACGCAAAAGTATAGACTCCGCAAGATAGAACGCGCCGGACCAGATCAAGCCCGGCGCGGAGAAGCGCTGAGAAGGCTCCAGGGCCCCAAGGAGTTGGCCCGCCTGCGCCAGCTGCGCATCGACCTGTTCGACCCACAGGCCTACACTCGGTTCTTCGACGCAAAAAACCAGACTCCGGAGCAGCTCGAGCGGCGCAGGAAGCTGGCGGAGACCCAACGTGAGACGTCCAGAATCAAGCCGGGGAAATGAGCATGAGCCTCAAGCAACGCAACCGCCTGCTGATAACGGCCTGCATCCTCCTGACCATCGTCGCGGTGTTGACGGTACTGGCCAATCGCGGGCATCTGGGTGACCTGTTCGGCCCACCGCCAAAAGAGAAGCAGAAGCACCAAGCCCAGCGGGAAAACGACTCGGACCAGCAGAAGTCGCCCCCCAGACCCGAAGGCGAAGCCAGCGCGAAGCGCAATCGAGTGGCAACCGACACTCCGCCGCCGGGATCTAGCGCCCCCAAGCTGGGTTCAGGGACCAGACACGCGCTGGGACCCCGCCGACCTCCTGCCGACACCCGAAAAGTTCGACACAACCAGGTCGTCGTCGGCCTGGACTATCTGGTTGGCAAGTCGAACCGGATCGTCGTCGGGCGAATCATCGGCAGCCGGGCGGAGTGGAGCAAGGACCGCAAGGCGATCTATACCCACTACACGATGCGTGTGTATCAGACCCTGAAGGGCAAACACGAAGGAACCGCCACGGTCAGGGTCATTGGCGGACAGATCAAAGAAGAAAACGTCGGCCTGACAGTCACTCATCAGCCGGAATTCAGCAACGGTGACGAGGGCATCGTCTTTCTGACAAATGACCAGCGCTTATTGACCTCCGTCGTTGGCGGTGAGCAGGGCTGGTTGAAGTTTCAGAGCGGCAAGGGGCCTTCGAGCCAGCACGTCCTCAACGGCTTCGGCGAGCCGATCGTTGGATTCGGTCACAACAACGAGTTTCTCGCCTCCCGCGAACGCCGCGCTCGACGGCTGACCTCCCAGAGCTTGAAAGACAAGATTCGGGAGCTCGTCCGCTAGCGGCGGGAAAGTCAGTTGGTGAGCTGGCCAAGGGCGCTCAGCAGTTTCTGACGCAGCTCCCCAGGCTGAATCGACAGCGCGAGCTTCAGCAAGTCGCGACTGGCCCGATCCGGCTGGGCCACCCCCCGCTGGAGCAAGCTGTCGATCAGCGCCCAGCTCACTTTCTGGTCGGGTTCGCGCAGCAGGCGATCCATCACCGCTCGTTGCTGCTTCAGCGTCAGGGACGGACCACCCAGGTGGCCCACACCCCAGGCCGCCGTGCGCCTGACCAGGGCACTCGAGTCACGCCACAAGGTGCTCAGCAGCGCCGAATCCCGTAGCGCCGTCTCCCGACGCCGGTTGAGGATCAACACAGCGACGGCCCTTTGCTTTTCATCGGCCGAGTGAAGCGTCTCTCGAGCCAGGCGATGCATCGCTGCCCGACAAAGCGGGCGCTGCTGATCGAGCTTCAGCAAGGCCCCCAAGGCAACACGCCGTCCTGCACCGGTCTCGGCCCGCTCCAGCTGCGAGAGCAGTAAGAGCTCGCGAACAGCGGGACGGCGGGACTCCATGCCTGCCAGTTCAGCCAGGGGCACGGCCTCAACAAGAGACCGACTGACAGGCAGTACTTTGGCAGGCCGGGACTCCAGCCGGTGGACCCGCCCGGGGGTCGGACTGACCGACCCCGCGAGCAAGCCTACGAGAGCCAAAACGGCGAGTGGGAGAACCAGGACGGCGGGGTTTTTCACGACTAGCGCCTCAGCAGATCGATCAGAAAGGTGGGAGCCGTGGTGGCCTCGGCTTTCGCACTGACCCGTGTCGCCGCGACCGAGCTGACGCGCAGGGTGGTCCGATCACTGGCCACCGGCTCGACCCGCGTCTCTGCCAGCTC
>CAZANL010000723.1:0-2855 GCA_964486115.1 uncultured Planctomycetota bacterium | reverse complement strand
TTTCTATCGTTGCAGACCCCGCCGTGCATGTAGTGGGTATCGACGCCAACAGCGGCAAACTCCTGTGGCGGCATGCCTACCGCAACCGGTTCGGAATTCATCCAATCAGCCCGGTGATCCGCGGCGATCACCTGTTCACGACCAGCGGCTACGGCCACGGCGGCCTGATCCTCAAGCTGTCCAAGGACGGCACGTCGGTCAGCGAGGTCTGGCGCGAACGGACCTTCGACACCCACCACGGCGGCGTCGTGCTGCTCGACAAGTACGTCTATGGCACCAGTGACAAACGCCCCCGCGGCCAGTGGATGTGCGCCAACATCGAAACCGGCAAGATCCTGTTCGAGACCCGCGGGATCGGCAAGGGCTGCGTGATTGCCGCCGGTGGCTTGCTCTACGGTTACGGCGAGAACGGGATACTGGCGCTGATCAAGCCCTCCCCCAAGGGATTGAAGACCGTCAGCTCGATCCAGATCGACAAGGGCAGCGGCCAGCACTGGGCTCATCCGTCGATCTCCGACGGTCGGCTGTACCTGCGGCACGGCCACACCATGATGGTCTACGACATCCGCGCCCAGGGGAGCAACGGATCGAGGCCAAAGGACTCGAAAAAGAAGAAGGACTCGCAAAAGAAGAAGGACAAGAAGACCAAGTTCTACGAGTGACCCTTGCGACAGGCGCCCAGTGCCGCCGCACTGAAGATCAGCGGGTAGAGCGCTTCGGCATACCACAGCTTGGCGAAGTAGAGGCCGACCGGAGCAGCCGGCGTGACGGCGCCGCCCGCTGTCTGCTCGGCCAGCCAGGTCTGTCCTCGTGCCAGCCGGTCACAGTCGACGTCCGACTCGGCGAGCGACTCCAGGGCCAGAGCCGTCTCCTCTATCGAGGAGGGGCAGTTCACCGACCCGCCCCACCCGCCATCCGCGTTCTGAGCCGAGAGCAGCCAGCGGTCGCCGCCCTCCACCATCGTTTCGGTTCCCTCGAGTCCCCGCAGCGCCAGTAACACACGAGCCGTGCCGTAGGTCGGGTTCTCCTGATCGACTACCCGCTGGTTTCCGAACCAGAGCGGGACCCAAGCGCCATCCGGCCGCTGGGATCGTCCGAGGTAGCGCACAGCCCGGGCGATCACCGCCCCGATTCCAGGGCCCAGCAGGTCTTGCCAGGCGACCCAGGCGGCCACTGCGTGGGCCGTCAGGTCCGGCGTGCTGCGGTCGAAGGGCAGCGCTCCCCAACCCCGGCAGAATGTCGGCACGCCGCCATCGCGGTTCTGCAAACCGACCAGCCAGGCCGCACCGGCGCGGGCGGCCTCTCGCATGGTGTCGTCGATCGGTCCGAGCACGCGCAGCGCCAGCAGCGCACCTGCCGTGTCGTCCGCGTCCGGCACCCCCCCGGGCAGGTCAGTCCAGGCCCATCCTCCTGAAGGCGCAAGCGTGTAAGGATGCTCTTCTCGGTACTGCTGACCGACCAGCCAGTCCCGGAGAACGGTTCGCTCCTCCCCCGTGAGCAGCGACTCTAGCTCCCCGCTCCGGGAGAGCGCCTTGATCGACAAGGTCGTGACCCATGTCGCCAGGTCGGTGTCGATCGGCCAGCAGCCATCCGCGCGAACCGAATCGAGCAGGAAGCGCAACCCCTGCTGAACGACTGGGCTGTCGGCCTGGCCCGCGCCGATCAAGCTCATCACGACGAAACTGGTCAACGGTGTCGCCTCGAGAAACCCCCCGCTGCTCGGCTGGACCTCCTCCAGCACGCGCAGCGTGCGGCGCCGGGCGCGGTTGCGCAGCCATCCGCTGAGCGGATTACGCGTCGGGCGCTGGTGATGGCGCAGCTGACCGATCGCGATCAGCGCCGGGATCGCATAGCTGACCACCGGCAAACGCAAGGTGCGAAACCAGCGTCGCGGAAAGGCCGCCAGCTCGAAGGGTAGCTGAGCCACGTACCGCCATCCGTCTGAACCCAGCCGGCCGGTCAATGCCAGCATCATCAAGATCGGTACGGAGAAGGTGCGGTCCCTCCCATACCGACTCGCGATGGCCCGAGATAACTGCTCGGGCTCCAACCCGCCAGCCGCCTCGCTCAGCCAGCTCTCGGCACGCCCGACGACAGGGTCGGCATCTTCTCCGGCGAACGCACCCCAGCAGAGGGCGGTCGTACTGATGTTGCTCGGGCTGTCGACCGTGTCGCCCCAGCCGCCGTCCGCATTCTGCTGGCGCGCCAGCCAGGCCAGTCCCTGACTGACACGCTCCGGTTCCCGCCGGGCCATCCGCAACGCAACGACTGCGGTGGCGGTGGAGAGGGCACTGCTGGATAGCTCGCCGACCCAGTGGCCCGACTCATCGCGGGCAGCCAGCAGTCGCTGGACCAGCGCGTGCCGGCAGGAGTCGATCGTTTCGTGGTCTGACATATGCTGAGAACTCGTCGCCTCCCTTCGTATCTGAGAGTACGAGGGGAAAAAAGTGAATTACCCAGAAACTTCTCGACCGCACAAGGTGTTCAGTTGGTGGAGGCAACAATGCACATCACCCAGAGCCAGAGAATCGAGACAATCACCCGGTCGCTGCCGCGGCTGCGGCTAGTGGCTGACGCGCCGCTCGCTCCGAGCCTCTCCCACCGGGTGTTCAGTCAGCTCGACCGGCTGGATGCCCTGGTCGTCGACTTCCTCAAGGGATACGGCATGACCGCCTTGAGGCTCTCGCTGGGCATCGTCTTCTTCTGGTTTGGCTTTCTCAAGATCGTCGGCGTCAGCTCGGCGGCGCAGCTGGTCACTCAGACCGTTTTCTGGTGGGATGCGTCCTGGTTCCTTCCCCTGCTCGGCTTCGGGGAGTGCATCATCGGGCTTTGTTTTTTCTACAAGCCGCTGGTCC
>CAZANL010000722.1:0-2864 GCA_964486115.1 uncultured Planctomycetota bacterium | reverse complement strand
ACCAGAAGCTCGGCTTGAGGCTCGACCAAACGACCGGTGAGATCAACTGGCTGGTGCCCCACCACCTCGAGGGGGCAGTCGAACTGGCCTGGGAGGCATCCGACGGGCGAAAATCCTCCCGCGGTAAGGTGCTGATAATCATTGACCAGGGCCATCTGACGCCAGCAAGCGAGTTCCCCGGACACGAGATCGGCCTGGGCTTGTGGTCCAACTCGAGCGAGATCCGCTCCGCTGTGCTCTCGCACCTGGACAACCAGCCCCTGTCACTGCAGGTCCTGGCCCTGACCCGCCTGCTACGGGACGTCAATGGCCAGATCCGCACGCAGGCTGCCGACCAGCTGCAACGCCTGCTGGCCAGCACGAAGCAGAAGGAGGCCGTCCTGGCGGCGGGTCTGTTCCTCGGGGCAGAGCGGGAGAACCTGCACCAGCACTGCGTCACGCCAGGTGCTTGGTCTCGCGTCAGCAGTCTGTTGACACTGCTCTCCGAAAAGCAAGACCTCTCCTCCGGGTTGCGCAAGCAGGCGACCCAGATGAAGGCTCAGCTGGAGCAGATTCGCGACGAACACGCCGGTTTCTAGCATTACTGGGAGCGCTGCTCGGGATTCCCGGCCCAGGCAAAAACCCCGGGCAGCGCGACAAATCGGCTGAACGTAGGGCAGCAGCGTTTGACGAGGACTTGGCGGGCCCCCCTTGACCTGATCCGCCAGCATCCCTAAGTTGTTATTCAGTCATGGTCGAGAAAACAGAGGACAAGGACAAGACCGTCACGATTCCCAGGATCAAGCCGGCGGTGGAGGAGCCCACCGAGGTCACCCCGTACCTCCTGGTCCTCTCGGGAAACTCCGTCGGGCGTGTCTTCAAGCTATCGAAGGGCTCCTTCAAGCTCGGTCGGTCGGTCGACGCCGAGATCATGATCGAGGACGATGGCATCAGCAGACTCCACGCCTGCATCACCATGCTCTCTGCCACCGAAGTTCTGATCGAGGATCTCGATTCCACCAACGGCACGTTCGTCGACGGGGATGAGATCCTCAATGCCAAGCTGACGGAGGGGCAAAAGATCCAGCTCGGCACCTCCACCATTCTCAAGTACTCCTGTAGCGACACCGCCGAGAAACAGTTCGTCACCAAGCTCTACGAGTCGGCGACCCGTGACGCCCTGACCCGAGCCCACAACAAGGCGTTCCTCGAGGACTGCCTGAATCGCGAGTTTGCCTGGCACAAACGTCACAATCAGCCGCTGACGCTGATCTTGTTCGACATCGACCACTTCAAAGAGGTCAACGACAGCCACGGTCACACCGCCGGCGATCAAGTGCTCAGGGCGCTGGTGCTGCGTTGCAGGAGGCAGCTGCGCACCGAAGACGTGTTCGCCCGCTGGGGCGGCGAGGAGTTTGCCTGCCTGCTGCGCCAGACAACACTGGTCGACGCCAGCCAGTTCGCCGAGCGGCTACGCACCTGCGTCGAAAACGAACCGTTCGAGATCTCCGTCGAGAGCGGCGCCAGCTCCTTGCCGATCACCATCTCGGCGGGTGTCGCAGGGTTCGACCCAGAAGTCCACGAAGATGCGGACGCCCTGCTCGAGATCGCCGACCAGCGTCTCTACCGAGCCAAGGCAGCCGGACGCAACCTGGTCGTCTCGGGGGGATGACCTCGCGCTGACGCTCGATATCGGCGGCCGCAAACGGCTCACGCCGCGATACAGCGGTAGTGGCGCCCACGTGACCAGCGCGAGCCAACCTGAAATCTGGGAAAGGATGACCTCATGGCAAAGCACTGCGGTGGCTGCGGAGCGCAGTACGAGGACTGGGCGGAACAATGTCGCGAGTGCAAAACCAGCGAGTTTCTCTCGATCGAGGAATGGGAACACAAGGTCACATTGCTGTCGTTTGAGGTGGGGATACTTGATCTGCTTCTCGTAGGAGAAGTTCGCCAGACCCGCTCCTTCCATTTCCTTCAAGACCTGAGCAACGGTTTCGTCTTCGGTGAAGGGACCAATCCCTTCCTGATAGACCCGGCCGGTGCGCGAGATCTTCTGCGGACGACGGCTATCGGCAAGCGCAATCCCCTTGTGGCACCATTGAGCAGTCCATCTTCGGCCAGCTGAAAGATCTCGGAGGACAGGAATTTCAAGGCACATTTCACAAGTATTTGGAACTTAACATAATGTGTTTTGTGCGACATGGAATCGGGCATTGCCGATCAGTGATTCGCTCGGTTTCTCCGCCGGCGAACAAATCGGCGGTTCTTAAGGAAGTGCTCAGAACCTTAATTCGATAGAATCTTGATGCAGCGCTCGTTGCCGGAAGCGACAGCATGGTCGAGCGCTGTCTTACCCGATTTGTCGCGAAGATGGGCGTCAACCCCAAAGGTCGCAAGCCATGCCAGCACGTCAGCGTGCCCGTAGTATGCCGCGAGCATCGCGGGGGTCATGCCTCTCGCATTCGGCTGGTTGACGTCCATTCGCTTTCCGCGGTCGGAGTACATTTTCGCATCTTCAAGGATGCCGAACTCGACCGCATCCCAGAAATCTGGGTCGTTCACCATTATTTAACCCTTTAGCCTCACTGTGCCACGAACATCCGCAATGTCGACACGTCGATACCCCCGCGAACGTGCGTCCCAAACAGGCCACACCACCAAACGGGTCGCACCGACATTTCAAGCATAACACTTGGACTCGTCGCCCTTGAGAATTGGTCCTTTATGTTGGGGAATATTTTGTAGACCATAAGGCATGGGCATCTTTTCCAAGAAGATCGCGCCCAGAGAACCCGTCTACGAACGCCGACAACAGAGGATGTTGCATACACACGCAGGTATGCCACCGCTTTTCGCTTAGACATTTTGCCCCCCAATTTCAG
>CAZANL010000721.1:0-2867 GCA_964486115.1 uncultured Planctomycetota bacterium | reverse complement strand
ACGGCACGCGTTCCGTCCTTCCAGGTGCGCTTGAAGCGATACAGCACCTTGCCGTCCTTGGTCCGCTCGAGTCGGTCGTTGCAGATCGGTCCGCGGCAGGCGTAGCGCGCGAGCTTCTCCAGCCGGCCTCGAGATGTTCGTGCAATAGACTGGAACGAATCACGATCCTGCCCTTTACGCGCGTCTTGGTTCGGATCCCCGACGGAGCGGACCCCACTTCCACCAGGCTCAGCTCAAGCTCTGCTGCCCAGGTGTGGGTAGACATGATGGTGAACCTGGCTCCGTCATGCCGGATTGCGCTACTTGGCAGGACCGAGGGCACGTATTCAGGTCCGGCGACAAACGCCTTGAGACAACCGGCCAGATTCCCGGTCTTCACAAACCGCCACTAGGTTCTAATGAACGGGAGCAAGAGCATCTGGATGGTTTGACCGAAGGCAGCGGATGTTCCGCAACAGGGGGCCTGCGGATATGAGCGAGATTGAAGCAGGGAAGCTGCCCTTGCTGCGCTCCTGGATGTTCCTGGCCAGCGAGAAGCTCGCGGCAATGCAGGACCCGGGCCGCTTCGGGGCGGATGTCCTGGTCCTGGATCTCGAGGACAGCGTGCTCCCGTCGCAGAAGGAAGGTGTCCGCCAGAGGATCGCCGGTGCTGTCGAGGCGAGGACCTTTGCCAAAATGACCGTGGTCATCCGGATCAACGCGCTGGTGGATTCCGAGGACCTCCAGCGCGACCTGGAAGTCTGCGGCATCGAGGGCATTACGGGCTTCGTCCTGCCCATGGTCGATACCGCCGCGGATGTCGAGCGCTTCGAGGAGATGCTGGTCCTGTGCGAAGAGTCCCGTTCGCTCCCGGTCGGAACCTTCAAGATCATTCCTCTGCTCGAGACACCTTCGGGGATCCTCCACGCCGAGCCGATCGCTCGAGCCTCCTCGCGCAACATCGCCCTGGGTTTCGGGCACGCGGACCTGATGAACATCACCGAGAGCGTGAACTCCACCGGGGCCCTGCTCGTACCCCGCACCATCGTGGTCCTGGCTGCCCGCGCTGCGGGCCTGGTCGCGATCGAGACCCCCTACCTGCAGGTGAGCAAGCCGCACGGTTTTGAGCGAGCTTGCCAGGAGGCCAAGGACCTGGGCTTCTCGGCGATGTGGTTGATCCACCCAACACAAGTGCAACCGGCGAACCGGATCTTCAGCCCGAGTCCGACCGAAGTCCGATGGGCCGAGGGCATTCTGACCTGCTCCGCCGACCAGGTCACGTGGCTGAGTCCGCACGGGGAGATGATCGGTCCTCCCACCGTGGCGAAGGCCAAGAGCATCCTCGTGCGGCACCCCGGTAACGGGGCTCCACCCGCAGAGGACGAAGGCGTCATCGGGCACACCCCCCGCTACGGCGTGAACCTCGACGAGATCCGTGTCGGTCAGATGCTCGAGAGCCCACACGAGCTCACGATCGACGAGTCCTGGCGCACGACCTGGCAGGGTTCGTTCCATACGCCCGCGCTGTTGACCACGAGTGCGCGTTTCGCCGAGCAGCTCGGCTTCAGCACCACGCCGCTGCCGTTGTCCCTCGTGCTGAACCTCGCCCTGTGTATGTCGGTCGAGCCCTTCTCGGAGAACTGCCTGCTCCATCTTGGTTTGCACGAGGTCACCTACATCCGCCCGGTCCACGCGGGAGACACCCTGCGCAACTACATCAGGGTCGACGAGCTTCGGAACATCGCCAACGGCAAACAGAGCGTCATCAAGACAACCCACTGGCTCGTCAACCAGCATGACGAGCCGGTCTTCTCCCTGGTCAAGATGTCCTTCTACCCGTCCATCGCGGGACTGGAGAACAGGGAGGCCGAGCAGGGGCCCTTGGACCCTGTGATCAGCGCCCCCGTGCAAGGCGAGGACACCCCGTTCCGCAACATCATCGTGGGGGCCGCGGCTGCCGTCGCGCCGCCCACGGCGGCCCACTCCGTCCTGAAGCCGGGGCAGCTGTTCTTGCACCAGCGCGTACGCCCGATCGGGGTCACCGAAAACCTCTACCTGACCACTCTCTTGCGCAACACGCACCCGGTCCACTCGGATTACCAGGCCTTTCAACCCGAGGAGATCATCATCTGTGGGGGCTTCGTGATGGCGATGGTCCAGGCGGCGACCTCCCGTGAGCTGCGTCAGATCCTGGACGAGGAAATCGTGCAGTGCTCGCACGTCAACCGGGTCACACCAGGGGACAACATCGGCGCAATCTCCTACGTGATCGACGTCGAGCCGTTCACGGAGCACCTCGAGTGGGTGACGGTCAAGACCCTCGGCCTGAAGAACATCGACGTCGCCACCGAACTCGCCGACGTTGCGATCCCACGCGAACTCCTGCAGGCCGACCCGCTCAAGCCTTCCGCAATCGAGTCCATCTGCGCTGCCAGGTGCACCTTCCTGGCTCGCAGGATCGCTCTACAGATGACCCGGAAACTCCTGCGCCCGCTGTCGTAGCCCGCGAAGGGCCTGCGCTGGCGGATAGGTCCATGCCGCGGCATGGCCGACGGGCGTGCGCACAGGTCTCGCCATCAGAACGCGGATTTGCGTAGGACACACCGATCGAGCAGCGACAATCAGCGAATCTTTGGCGCCTGGCGCCGATCCCGTGGCGAGTGCTTCGCCTCGCCGCGCCCTGGCAACACCCGCCACCATGAACCAATCGTCGATCCCACCGCTGTTCTACCGCGCCCTCGCCGTCATCGGCGTGATCATCATGGCCAGCGGCTACTCATGGCAGGGCAGCGAGTACCGGCCAGGGAACGAGTGGTGTTATGCCGATAGGCGGGCCGATAGGCGGCGCAAAGGCCCTCTTCGGATGCAGGTCAGTGTAGCGGTTGGCG
>CAZANL010000720.1:0-2871 GCA_964486115.1 uncultured Planctomycetota bacterium | reverse complement strand
GGTCGAAGAACGAGCGCTTGAACCCCGGGGATTCGGAGTCGGCGGTGGGGTTCTGGGTTGTGTCGTGGGCGGGGTGGCGACCGAACTGCTGGGCCTCTCTTTGTCGGTCCAGCCGGTTACGCCGGGCTGGCTGTATGCCGCCAGCCTGGGGCTGTCTGCCGTGCTCGGCATGGTAGGGGGAGCCTATCCGGCCTACCGAGCCGCCATCATGCCTCCGATCGACGCCATACGACATGTCTGAGGGCGCGCCGCTGGTTCAGGCCGTGGGCGTCAGTCGTACGTACAGGATGGGGGCGACCGATGTGCGGGCGGTCGCTGGGATCGACCTGACGGTCAACCAGGGTGAGGTGCACCTGTTCACCGGTACGTCCGGCAGCGGGAAATCGACACTGATTCATCTGCTGGGGGCATTGGACAACCCCTCCACCGGCAAGGTCCTGTTCGAGGGGCGGGATCTGGCCGACTGTAATGACCGTGAGCTGGCGCAATTGCGTCGCCACAGGATTGGCTTCGTATTTCAGGCGATGAACCTGCTGCCCACGCTGACTGCGCTCGAGAATGTGCTGCTGCCGGCTATTCCGGAGCGGCCAACAGCGGACACGATTGCCAGAGCGCGTGACATTCTGGTCCGGGTGGGCCTCGCTGATCGCGTCGATCACTCCCCGAACCGACTCTCCGGCGGTGAGCAGCAGCGGGTTGCTATCGCGCGGTCCTTGCTGAACCGGCCCAGCCTGATCCTGGCGGACGAGCCGACGGGTGAGCTGGACAGTCAGACTGGGGGACACGTGATCGAGTTGATGCGTGGACTGGCGGCCGAGTGGAGTGCCTCGCTCGTTATCGTGACTCACGATCTCTCGATCGCTGCGGAGGGTGACCGTCGGCATACCATACAGGATGGGCGCCTCGTCGTCGTTTGATTGACCGCGGGCCCGTGAGCCGCTAAACTCACTCCTTTACCTGGTTGCCAGCAAATAAAGGCCTAGGTCAGAACGACTTACAAGCGGGATAATGGAACCTAGTTCCCAAGATCAACGTCTGGGGCGCATAGCTCTCGAGAATGAACTCGTCAGCCACCAACAGCTGAGTGAGTGCATCGCAGAACAGGCTGAAAGCGAGGACCCTCCTCCGCTCGGTTTGTTGCTGATCCGTAAGGGCTACCTGGACGACCAGCAGCTGAAGGTGCTCAGCGGTCATATCGAACGCGAACTGGAGAACGATCTCGAACGTCAAGCCGAGGCGGTCCAGGATATTCTACTCGCCACGCTCGTCGTCCAGCGTGGGCTGCTCACCAGCATTCAGCTGAGAGACTGCCTGGATCTCAGGCAGGCGGGCGACGAAGAAGTGCAGCAGATGCGCCTGGGTCAGCTGATGCTCCGGGAGCGGCTGATCTCGAGCAGTCTGCTGCTCGAGTTGCTGCGAGAAAAATCCACTCAGGAGTTCCCCTGCGAGGGTTGCGCCAGCCCTTTCGAGATGGGCAAGATCAAGCCGGGTGCGATGGTCACCTGTCAGCAATGTGGCGCCTTGACCCGGGTGCCGACGATGGATCAGGTACTCGCTTTGTTGCGGTCGGGTGAGCACATCGTGGGCCGGCCTGGCGCCGGCGGAGGAGGCAAGAAACGGTCGAAGCGTAAAAAGAAGGCAGCGAAGCAGGAGTTGCCTCAGGCCACGCCGCCTGATGACGAGCTGGATGATGTGCCCGCACTGGACATCGGGTCCGATAGCTTCACCCCGTCCGACGAGCAACTCAGGCCGACTCGTGTCGATGCGGTGGATTCGGCGCCGGAGGGGAGTGGGCCCGCCAGGATCCAGCAGATGCTCAACCAGGGCAGCAACAAGGTCGGAACCTACGAGGTTCTGGAGGAGATCGCCACGGGCGGGATGGGCATCGTCTTCAAGGCGCGGCAGGAGGGCCTCAATCGGATCGTGGCGCTGAAGATCCTCAAGGATCGAGTGGAGGCTAACGACGAGCAGGTCCAGCGTTTTCAGCGCGAAGCGCGTGCGGCTAGTCGGATGAACCACCAGAACATCGTCTCGATCATCGAGGTGGGCAATGCCGACGGTCTGCATTACCTCGTGATGGACTATCTGGAGGGGATCCCACTCGACGAGATCATCGAGGATGATGGCCGGATCGAGCCCAAGCGTGGAATGCGCCTGATGGAGCAGATCACCGATGCGATCGCCTACGCACACTCGTGCAATGTCGTGCATCGGGACCTCAAGCCATCCAACGTGATCGTCGATCCGGATGATCAGCCCCACATCACCGACTTCGGGCTGGCCAAACGGCTTGATTCGAAGAGCAAGCTGACCGAGACGGGCGCGCTGGTAGGGACGCCGTACTACATGGCGCCGGAGCAGATTCTCGAGGGCAGTCAGGGCGTCAAGAAGAGCTGGGACGTCTATGCGCTGGGTGTCTTGCTCTACGAGATGCTGACCGGCCAGTTGCCGTTCAAGGGTGAGACGACGATGGAAGTCTATCATCAGATCCTCAACGAGGATCCCCGTCCCCCGCGCCAGCTGGTTCGTTCAATTCCGCCCGCGGTGGAACGTATCTGCATGAAGGCGTTGATGCGGGACGAGGCGGCCCGCTACCGCTCGGTCGCCGAGCTGCACGGTGATGTCGTGGCCTATCTCGAGGGGCGGCAGGTCAGCGCTCGTCCGCCGGGTTGGTTTGGTCGGCTGAAGCGGCGTTACGAGATGAACACGGTACTCTATACGATCATCGCCTGCGCTATGGTGATCATCGTCGGCATCGTCTGCATCCTGGTGATTCGCCAGGTCAAGCGCAGTCACCCCAGGTCGGAGCTCCAGCATTCCCGGCCGGTCGTGGGAGAGCGAGGTCTGCTCGATTGTAACACGCGCTGGCGA
>CAZANL010000719.1:0-2873 GCA_964486115.1 uncultured Planctomycetota bacterium | reverse complement strand
CCGCGCACGATGGACCAGCACGCGCAGGTGGCCCTCACTCAGACCCAGCTGACCTGCCACCTCCGCGTAACTGTCCTGCACCTGTGATCCAGCAAGCAGGTAGCCCGCCAGAGCCTGGAAGGTCTCGGTGCGATCGGCACGCTGATATTCGTCGGAGAGACGGGCCATCGCGCGGTCGAGCAGGCTGAGCGCCCACTGCTGTTCGAACAAGTCCTCGGGGGTCTTTCCGGAGCGAGCGGCCAGGCTCTGCTCGAGGGCCGAGTCGATCGACAGATGCACACGATCAGCGCCGCGCTTGGCGGCGTTATTGCGTCGGCTGACATCGGCCAGATAGTTCCGTAGAGCCGCTCGGATGTAGTATCGAAAACGACCTTTTTCGGAGGAGAGGTTCTGCAGCGAGCCACGATGCAGCAAGTTGGTGAAGAACTCTTGCGTTCGGTCCTTGGCATCCTCGACCGTGTATCCTCGGCGGCGAATGAATGCGTAGACTGGCTGCCAGTAGGCGCGAATCAACTCATCCAGCGCGAAGCGGGCCCGCTCGGGGTCGGTCTCCTGCAGTTCCCGGACCACGGTCCAGCGTGTCTGCGGGAATTCCCGCGACGGGCCACCGATGTCGGTCTCGTTGGTCATTTACGGATCACCCGGCGAACTCGATCCGCGGGTAATGCTGACACGCTTTCGTCGATCGGGGCCGAGCAGCCTGGAGGGCCGCCAGCCGGGTCTTCGGGTCCGTCCGGAGCATCACTCAATATTAGCTGCGGGTGGAGATTCGAGCGAGCTCATTTCGCAGGTCGTCGTCGTCGCGTACCCGGCGATCCGTGGCTGACCAGGCAGTGTTCCCGAGCCCCCTCGGCGCAGGTTCTGGAGCGAGCCGAATCGAACGGGTTCACACCGAGTCAGTGCCGGATCGAAACCCACTGACCCTTAGTCACCGGGCAGCTCGTCCGCGACGATCGTCTTGTCGCAGTACTGGCAGGTGATCGTTTCTCCAGCCAGCAGGATCTGCGCGCCGATCGCGCCGCCGCATCCGGGACAGATGGTCAACTGATGGTGAGGTTCCTGGAGGGCGCCGCGGCGGTGGTATCGCCGACTCTTTCGGTGGAACGCCAGCTCCAACTCCAGCTCGTCGATCAACTTGAAGATCAAGGATTCCGTCTCGAACTCGCTCATCGCCATCTTGCGCGCCATCTCCGCGACGGTGAACGAGTCGTGAGTCTTGAGATATCCAGCAAAGCGCGCCTGGAGTCGCTGCTGACGCTGACGCGCGCGATGACGGGTCAACTTCCACGCGCCAGGTAGCCCAAAGCAGGCGGCCACGATCAGGCCGCCGAACGCGGCGCTAAAGTCCTTCTCACCCGGGTCGATCGCAGTAATCGCCGCGAGTACGATGCAGATGGCCGACGTCAGGCAGAGTCCGATACCACTCCCCGGTTGTTTTTCATTTTCCTCTGTCATGCAGGGCCTCTCTCGCTTTCAGTGAGTCGATTCCTGCAGGCTGGGCATCGGTCGATCACGGAGCCCCGGCAAACTCGATGACATTGCCATCAGGGTCCGCCAGGCGAAACATGGCGAAGGTCGGCGCAAACTCGGTGTATGGTGTCACCAACCGGATACCCGCGGCCTCGGTGGCTGCCGCCGCCTGCTTGATACTCGCCGTCGCCAGGCAGAGGGAGACGTCAGCTTCACTCTGGTTCACGTTGCACCGCGGCGTCCGTCCGCCTTCGAGATAGATCGAGGTCTGGCCACATGTCAGTAGAACACCCGGTCCCATCATGTCCCCCTCGATCATCCCGAGCTGCTCGCAATAAAACGCCTTCGAGCGCCCCAGATCAGAGCAATACACCGCCACGACCTGAACGCCCGAGGTCTCAACCGTCGGCATGTCTGTGCTCCCTGGAATGATCGTCAGTTGTTGGCTGGGCAGCCGTCAGTAGCCTCAGCTGGCGCTACCGATGACCCAGGTTACGAGACGAGACGGAGATTGCCAATCGTGGACCGGTATGAATGACTGCATCGAGGGGATCTCGCACCGGGCATGGTATGATTCAGGCATGCCCCTCGATGCGCGTGACAGGGAGTTGCTGGAGCAGATTTCGTCCCCAGAGCAACGGGAGATCGTCGAGCGCTCGCTGGCACATCATCGCCAAGAGGACCGTCTTGGGCCAGGTGATCCGGTCCCGGATCTGGAGCTGATCGGGCTGGAGACCCGGGAGTGTTTGTCCCTGGCCGCCCCACGGGAGCGCCCACTGGTCCTGTTCTTCGGTAGCTACACCTGACCACCGTTTCGTCGCCAGGCTGGCGACCTTCAACAGGTCTACGAGGACTTCCGTGACCGTGCGGACATCTTCGTGGTCTATATCGCCGAGGCCCACCCGACGGACGAATGGCAGGTTCCGTCCAACGAAACCGAGGGTGTCTGTCTGCTGCAGGCACGCACCCTCGACCAGCGCCTTGCGGCCGCGAGACTGTGCACCGCGAATCTGGAACTGTCGATTCCGACCCTCGTGGACCCGATGGACAACGCCGTGTCCAGCGCATTCAGCGCCTGGCCCGAGCGGATCTACATTGCCGGGCGGGACGGTCGGATCCACTATCGCGGCGGGCCCGGACCTTACGGTTTCGATCCGGCGGAGGCGCGTGGATCGCTCCAGGAACTACTCACCACTGACACATGAGCGGCGTGGCCCGACACCCGGGTTTCGATCGATGCGTTTTCGGCAGTTCCCATCGCTCGCGTCAACCCGAGAGCGTTGCCTTCAGCTCAGCAATGCGCTGGGCCAGGTCTGATGGCGGTAGGATCTGACAGCGGTGTGCCACCGCCTCAGCCAGCTCGAGACACTGCTGGGCCGGCCCACGATGACCCAGGGCGTGGT
>CAZANL010000718.1:0-2876 GCA_964486115.1 uncultured Planctomycetota bacterium | reverse complement strand
TTACGTGAACAGTACTCGACACAAGTGAACTGTCCACCAGGTTGGGGGAGGGCCAATCGACCTGTCGGGCTGCTAGAGGTCCAGCCCCGGCACCTCCGACCCGACGACCTGCAACTCTCTCTCCAGCTGATAGAGAGACTGGTAGCGGTCATCCGGCTCCAGTTCGATCATCTGCGCGATAAGCTGTTCGAGTTGGGCCGGCACTTTGGGCGCGAGGCCGCGCAGCCGCGGGATCCCCTTGTTGCACATCCGCATCAGCACGTCGACGGGAGAGCGACCCTTGAGCGGCGGGCGACCCGAGAGCAGATGGTACAGCGTGCACCCTAGACCAAAAATATCAGCCCGCGAATCAACTTCTGTCTCGGACACCACCAACTCGGGCGCCATATAGCAGGCCGCCCCCCTCTTGTCGCGCGCGAACAACCGCAGATTGCCACCCAGATCGGCCGGAACGCCAAAGCTGCAGATCTTGATCTCGGCCGACTGTGAAATGATGATGTTGGATGGGCGAATATCTCTGTGGATCACCTCGCGAGTGGCTGCATGGATCAGCGCGTCGACCACCTTGAGCCCGACCTTGAGCGCCATCGGCACGGGCAGCTTCTTCGCCCGCCGAAGAACCTGACGCAGACTATCCCCCTCGATGTACTCCATGGCGACGAAATAGAACTCCTCCGCCTTTCCCACCGCATAGAGTCGCTTGATGTTGGGATGCGCAAGAGCGGCCGACTTCTGGGCTCCCACCAGAAACGCCTTGAGCGCCACCGGGTCGCTGAGCCACTCTGAGTCCAGCACCTTGAAGGTGACCTGGCGCTCCCGCATGGTGTCCAGCGCCCGATAGAGGCTGCCCGTCATGTCCTTGCCCAGGAGGCCCAGGATCTTGTAGTCGTGAATCAGAGTGCCCTTGCTCAGGTAAATCCGCTTGCGCGGCGACATGATCACGACGTCCCCCTCAGGCACCGGCTCTGCCTCTGCCGTCTTCGCCCCCTTGTGCTTGACTAGCAGTGCCTGGCAACGCTTGCAGCGAAATCTGCCCGGCTGGAAATCCCGAATCGTGTAACGCTTCTTGCAGTGCAGACAGCGCACGATCGTCTTGCCCTGGGCCGCCAGCACCGCCTTGATCTGGTGACTGCGCATCAGGTTCTGTGACCGCAGCAGTTGACCGATCAACTTCGGATGAGCTCCGGCCTTCTGTTCTTCCAGCGCCGCCTGAAGTTTCTCCCGCGACACGAAGCCGAGCCGCACAGCGATCTCGCCGAACTTTCCACGCTGACGATTGAACTTGCCGGACAGAAGCGCCGCCACCTGCTTACGCGTGAGGTACTCCTTGTGGGCCAGGATCTCGCCAATCCGCGGCACCTTCTTGTCCGCAGCGCGACATCTCTCCTGGTACTCCAGGCACTCGTCGAGCTGCTCGCGGGTGATGAATTCGGCCCGGATAGCGAGCTCTCCAAGGAGCCGCTCCTTGACCTTCTTTTTCTTGCGCTTCTTCTTCTCCAAAACCTGGGCTCAGTCCTGCCAGATCCCCAGCTTCATCTCGCGCGCCCGCTGCTCGCTTACGATGAACCAGCGCCGGTAGTAGTGTCGGGTTGCGGCTGAAGCTCTCGCACTGCCCGAACGGATCATCGCCCAGTTTGCGATCACGTAGCCCCCCCTCTTCTCAGTGTTCTCGGGAAACTGACCGGCATCGAGCAGAACGTAGGCCAGCAGCTCTCCCGATCCTGTCGTCGTGCGCGACATGTAACGCAGCAGCACCTTCTTTCCTCCGACCATTCGCCGGTTGGCTATCACGGACTCGGCATGGTACGACTCTCCTGCCGTCGGCGCAATGACCCCTAGATAACGCACCAAGGTGCCGTCCTGGAGTTCGATCAGGTCTCCCCCATGCACGCGGCTCACACGGTAGGTACCCGCAGGACCGATCAACTTGGGAGAAGGCACACGCTTCCTGGCTCCCTGCTGCCCCCCAACCCTCTTTTTCTGTTCGGGCTGTTCGACCACATACATTTTGTGGCAGGATGCCGCGGCAGCGAGACAAGCCAGCAGACAGATCGCCGGTCGCACCAGACTCATCACACTAGTCTCCGATTCTGTCGTTGCAGCGATGCTCGACCTGCTATGGCTGGTCGCCCCTCTTTCGTGAGGGAGATGACGGATCGGGCCAGCCAGTGTAGGAGGTGCCGCCCGGAGCGGTCGGAAACAAATCGTGGACCGTGTCGAACGAGACGCCGCGATCGTACGCAATGATCGTCAGATCGTTCAACTTGTCCTGGTAGCCAGTCCACCAGATGAAAGGCACCCCGAACTGAATCACCTCGTTGAGTGTGAACAGACCGAGGTTGGTCGCTGTCGAAACCCCGTAAGCGACCGGAACCAACAGGGCATATTCATAGGAATACCCCGCCACCTTGACCCCGACGGAGTGCTCGCCCGACCGGACATCCACCGGGGCTAGTTGCCGGATAGCCTGATACTGGAACTCCGCGTTACGCAGCGCGTCCTGCTTGTGACGGCGGCTGACGCATCCGGAAGCAATAACCCCTACGAGCAAGATCAAGGCGGGAAATCGAATCATCATCCGTCGATTCTAGTCAGAAGGGAGGTGTGTGCAACCCCAATTTCAGCAGGCCCCGTAACCGCGAAGTACGACAGGAATGGTGCGCAATACGATCACAAGATCGAGCGTCAAGGACCAGTTGTCGATGTACTGCAGGTCCATCTCCATCCACTTCTCGAAAGGGACCAGATTTCGACCCGAGACCTGCCAGACACAGGTCAACCCGGGTTTCATCGACAGGCGTCGGCGCTGCCAAGGCTCGTACTCCTCCACCTCGTTGGGCAAGGGAGGGCGCGGACCGATCAGGCTCATCTCGCCC
>CAZANL010000717.1:0-2878 GCA_964486115.1 uncultured Planctomycetota bacterium | reverse complement strand
GTGTGACCATCACCGGCACCGGAGCGTATGCACCGCCCGGGGTCCTGACCAATCAGGATTTCGAGGAAATCGTCGACACCACCGATGAGTGGATCACGCAACGAACCGGGATCAAGGAACGACGCCGGACCACCGAGGACGTGATGACCTCCGACCTGTGCGTCGAGGCCGCGAAGCTCGCACTGGCGGATGCCGGAGTCACGCCGGAACAGCTGGACCTGATCGTCGTGGGCACCATCAGCGGTGACATGCCGATGCCCTCGACCGCCTGTTTTGTGCAGAGCAAGCTGGGTGCGGTCAATGCCGGAGCATTCGACATCTCCGCTGCATGCAGCGGATTCGTCTACAGCCTGATCATGGGCAGCCAGCTGGTGGCGACCGGTGCGATGAACTGCGTTCTCGTTATCGGGGCCGAGAGCCTGACCAAGTTCCTCAACTTCGATGATCGGGGTAGCTGCATTCTATTCGGGGACGGTGCAGGCGCGGTTGTTGTACAGCCCACGGCCGAGGGTCAGGCCAGCGATATTCTGCACGCCGAGATGGGCTCGGATGGCAGTCAGGCAGAGACGCTGTGGATCCCGGGTGGCGGGACCCGCTTCCCGGCCTCCTACGAGACGGTCGACTCCAAGCAACACACCATTGGGCTAGATGGTCGCGCGATCTACAAGTTTGCCGTCAAGACCTTCGTCAGCCTGATTCGGAATGCTGCAGAAGCGGTTGGGGTGGCCGTCACCGACATCGACTTCATCGTGCCGCATCAGGTCAATCGTCGGATAATCGAGAGTGCCGTGGATAAGTTGGGTTACCCGATGGAAAAACTGGTGATCAATATCGACCGGTTCGGCAACACCTCTGCGGCGTCGGTCCCCATGGCGCTCGACGAGTCGGTGCGAGCCGGAAAGATTCAGCGTGGCGATCTGGTCGTCATGCCGGCTTTCGGCGCCGGATTGACCTGGGGCTGCGTGGCGATTCGCTGGTAGGCCAACCGAAATGACCGACTCGACACTCGCTATCGTTTTTCCGGGGCAGGGTGCCCAGTACGTGGGCATGGGTCTGGCCAATGTCGAAGGGTATGACGCCGCACGAGCCGTCTTCGAACACGCCGATCAAGTGCTTGGTCTGCCGCTCTCGAAGATCTGTTTCGAAGGCCCGCAAGACCAGCTCGATCGAACGGATCTGAGTCAGCCGGCGATTTTTACCGCTAGCGTAGCATCGTTGGCGGCCTACGAGCAGCGGCATGGTGAACTGCCCGATGCAGCCGTCACCGCGGGCCTTTCACTGGGTGAGTACACCGCCCTGCACCACGCGGGTGCGATCAGCTTTGCCGAGGGGCTGAGGCTGGTGCGCGCGCGGGGCGAGGCGATGCAAGCTGCCTGCGACGCCGAGCCGTCCGGCATGTCCTCGGTCATCGGTCTCTCGCGGGAACAGCTGCAAGAGATTTGCGACGAGGCGTCGGAGCAGGGCGTCATCTGCCTGGCCAACATCAATAGCCCGCAGCAGATCGCGCTGTCCGGGAACTTCGCCGCACTCGACGTCGCCGAGAGGTTGGCTCAGGAGAAGGGCGCCAAACGTGCTATCCGGCTACAGGTTGCCGGAGCGTTCCATTCGGCACTGATGGCTCCGGCCGCCGACATGCTGTCCAACGCGATCGAGACGGCCGAGATTCGGGCACCGCGGATACCGGTGGTCTCGAATGTGACCGCCGAGCCGACAGTCGATCCGCTGCGGATTCGCCAGTTCCTGCTGGAGCAGTTGACCTGTCCCGTCGAGTGGGTTCGCTCTATCCAGGGCATGGCCGAGGATGGCGTCGAGACGTTCCTCGAGTTCGGGCCGGGCCGGGTGTTGACAGGCTTGTTGCGGCGGATTGATCGATCCCGGTCAGGCAAATCCGTGGATGTCGTCGAGAAGGATTGACAAGGCAGACTCCCGACCTATGGTGTCCGAATGCCCTTGAGCCTCGAAGGAAAGACAGTACTGATCACGGGTGGGTCCCGTGGAATCGGGCGCGCGGTGGCGGTCTGCTTCGGCCGGGCGGGCGCTCGTGTGGGAATTGTCGCGACGAGCCAACAGAACGCGGAGGCCGCTGCCGCCGCCGTGAGAGAGACGGGTGCCGAGGCAGCCTATTACCTGGCCGACGTGAGTGACTCCCAGCGCGCCGGAGCGGTCGTCAGCGAGTTTCTCGATCAGTTCGGCCGGATCGACTGTCTGGTCAACAATGCCGGGATAACCCGAGACAATCTGCTCTTGCGCATGAAAGACGAGGACTGGGAGCGGGTCTTGGATGTCAATCTCAAGGGGACGTTCATCTGGTGCCGGGCCGTGGCGCGGCCAATGATGAAGCAGAAGTCCGGCGCGATCGTCAATGTCAGTTCGGTGGTGGGGTTGACGGGCAATCCCGGACAGGTTAACTATGCGGCGAGCAAGGCTGGCATTCTGGCCTTGACGCGCTCTGTTGCCGGTGAGTTGGGTTCTCGGGGGATCCGTGTCAACGCGGTTTGTCCCGGTTTTGTCGAGACCGACATGACAGCGGTTCTGGATGACCAATCTCGACAGGATATGGGCCAAGGGATCGCTCTGGGTCGGTTTGGAGGCCCCGAGGAGATTGCGGGGGCGGTCATTTTCTTGGCCAGTGACCTGGCCAGCTACATGACAGGAAGTGTACTCGTGGTTGACGGCGGCATGACTATGGCGTAAAGAACCGTCTTGAGCTTTCTGAAGAGTTCAACAAGCAGACTTGGAGGAGTAGCAGTGACGCGGGAAGAAATTACCGATAAGGTCGTCAGCATCGTCTGCGAGCAGATGGGTGTGGACAAGGAAAAGGTCAGTGCAGAAACGACTTTCGTCAGCGACCTGAAGGCTGACTCGCTGGACACGGTGG
>CAZANL010000716.1:0-2879 GCA_964486115.1 uncultured Planctomycetota bacterium | reverse complement strand
GTGTCAGGTGGGTGACGGGGTCGTTGTGCTCACTCATCGGATCTACTCCGGGTTCTTGTTCATTGGGTTAGGCGTCGGGGCGCAGCCGAAACTCCACACACTCGCGGAGCGTGACCCGAGTGCGGGTCAGCAGCTGGCGGGCGGCAGCGACGGTCCTGCCGAGCGTCTCGGCGATGGCGTCAAAGCCCTGCCCACGTTCGTAGCGCAGATCGAGCGCCTGACTGGCTTGCGTCGACAGCTTCTTGCGGCAGGCCGCCAGAGCGTCGCGCAGCTGCGCGTCCCGCTGCTGGTGTGCCTCGCCGTCTTCCATTCGGGCAACCACACGCTCCTGGTAAGTGGCCACGCGGCGGTCCTCGCGCATCTGTCGGCGTAGCTCCTTGCGCACGGCATTACGTGCGATCGTGCGCAGCCACGGACCGAAGTCCCGGCCCTCTTTGAACGCGTCGATGCTGAACCAGGCCTGGACGAACACCTCTTGGACCAGGTCCTCGGCCGCCGAGGTGTCGATTAGCACGTAGACCACGATGCGCCAGATGTCTTGCTGATAGGCCTCCACCAACTCCGCGTAGGCCTCCAGGTTTCCGCGCCGAACTTCGGCGATGATGTCGTCGATTCTCGTGGGCATGCTTTTCTCCTTACCCCCGGTGTCCCGTCACCAGGCGAACTCAACGCACAAAAATCTATTTTTCGCCGGGCATCGAGGACCGGGGCGGCAACTCGACAGGCGGTCCGGTGGGCTGGACAAGCCAACCCAGCGGATCCAGTGCCACAGCCGCAGCCAGGCCTGTCGGCTCTCCTTACTCCGTTCACCGGCGGGCCATGCAGATCAGTAGCACCAGTCGGCTGACCCGGAGCAGGTGCCAGACTTCGTGTCGGACAACCCACCCAGTACAGCACGACCGGTGCACTCCGCTGTCGGCCCACCCGCGTCCTCGTCGGCGGCCTCCCCACGTGCCGCCGCACCGGCGGTATACGATAGCATCATGAATTTTCCGGGCCAGCCACAGAATCCGCCGCCTCGAAATAGCCAGGCGCAGCGCGGAAGTTGCGGATCGGACATCGACGCCAGACCGGGGGTGGCGCTCAGAGTAGCGCCGACCGGCGGAAAATGAGCAATACGGCGTATCCCCCCCGAGTGGCCTCCCCCGGAGTCTTGCTCATACACCAGCAACCCGGCGTTACTTGCCAGGCAGATCCAGCTTGACCAGCACCGTGCGCCGCAGGGTGCCGTTCCACTGCAGCGAGCCCCGCGGGCGCCTGATGTTGCGGGTCAGCAGGTAGCTGATCTCCAGCGTCCCCGGCTTGACATAGAAGTCGATGGGATGGTTGCCCCTGTTTGGTCTGCCGGTCCTCACGGTCAGCCGGATCATCCCTCCTTGGGCTACAGCGCTGCTGATGGTGTAGATCACCCAACGGCGTTGCATCGACCCGAGCGCGCTGGCCACAAGCCCTGTGCCGGGGCCACACACCTTGGAGGAGCCCATCTTGACCTCGACCCACTTGCCCTCCTCCGGCCACGACGATCGGATCCGCAACCGCTGCTGCCGCTCGATCACCTCTCCAGGGCCCAGTGCCGTACCCAGCTGCAACGTCTGGTGTGTGGTGTTGAGCAGCGTGACCTCCAACCGCAGCACCTGGCCCGCGGTCAAGGTCTGCCGATCAGCCGTGATCGCGCCGGCCAGTCCCTTGCTGTGCGGATCAGCGTGGACGGCGAGATAATCCACTATTTCCCGCAGTCGCCGGCCCACCTCGGGTTCCTGGGCCGCTGAGCGCAATTTTCGCAGAGTCGAGAGCACCGGCCGGCCCATCTGGATCAGCGACTTGTGCGCCTGCTCCCGGCGCTTGTAGCTGTTCGAACCGAGTTGCTTGACCAGCTGTGACACGCGCTGGGCTTGGGCGGACGTCAACGGCTCGGGCGTGCCGGTCTCGGTCCGGGCGGTCGGGGGCACAAAGAAGACTGCGACCAGGAACACGACTGCAATACGCACCATGGGGTACTCCTCTCCTTGGCATTATCGCCCGGTAGGTGGCTGCGAGCTCAAATATAGCTCTCTCCCCTGGTACAGTGGCGCGGACTCAGGCTATTGGGTATTCCTCGCCTTTTCTATGAACCCATCACGACCTCGAACCAGCCCGCCCGCTGTGCTGGAATGGCCAGACCGGACCGGCCCCAGCATCATCAGGGCACCAGGTAGGCCAGGACTTGCTGCTCCTTGCGACGTGCTGGGCCTGGGAAAATGGTTCACACTGGCTCCCGCGGAGAGGCTTCCCGCCGCGATCAGTCGGCCCGATTCACGCCTGTTGATCGACTGGCGTGCAACGTCCGGAGCTAGGGTCTTGGAGCCCTTGAACGAGCGGGTTCGAACTAGACCGTTGATCGCGGCCTCCGAATGTGCGAGCCTGTGATCGTGGCGGATGATCCGCATGTCCCGCTACGGGAGGACGTCAAGCTTCTCGGTGAGTTGCTCGGTAACGTACTGCGCGAGCAAGCCGGCGAGCGACTGTTCCAGGTGGTAGAGCGCGTGCGTGCGCTCTCCAAGCAGGCCCGCGCCCAGGAAGACGCCTTCGGCTCACTGGCGATCCAGTTGCAAGAGATGCCGCTGGATGACGCACTGCCCGTCTCGCGAGCCTTCAGCCTGTTTCTCACACTGGCCAACATCGCCGAGCAGCATCACCGGATCCGGCGGCGCCGGCAGTACGCCAGCGACCCCGAGATCCCACCCCAGCGGGGCTCGGTGGGCGAGACCTTCGCCCGGCTGATCGCGGAGGGACTGGGCCCCGACGCACTACACGCGGCGATCTCGTCCCAGCAGGTGGAGCTGGTGCTGACAGCGCACCCGACCGAGATCGTCCGCCGCACGATCGGCCACAAGTACGAC
>CAZANL010000715.1:0-2883 GCA_964486115.1 uncultured Planctomycetota bacterium | reverse complement strand
GGCCCCGCGAAAGCGATAGATCGACTGTTTCTCGTCCCCCACCAGGAACAGCTTCCCCGCCGGAAGCGGGTCGTCGGGTTCTGCGGCAAGACGGCGAATCATCGCCCACTGCTCGCGGTCAGTGTCCTGGAACTCATCGACCAGGATGAATCGGTAGCGCGCGCGAACGGCGTCGCCCACCTCGGGCCGCTTCAAGCAGCGTAGCGCGTTGGGCACCAGATCGTCGAAATCGAGCACCCCTTCGCGGCGCTGTTCCCGCTGATAGGCCATCGTCAGCACGCTCCACAAACGTGCGAAATGGAACTCGGCCCGGGCGAAGCGCTCTTCGACCTGCTCCAGTTCGAGAGCCGGACGACGACGCGTGATCAGCTCTCGAAAGTCGAGCACCGTGGGACCGAACCGGGCCGAGACCTCTGGTGCGCTACGCCAGACTCCCTTCGACCGGTCGACCAGACGGAGCAGTTCATCCAGGTGCCGCCGCATCGACCCGGGCGTTCCACCGGTCAGGATCGCAGAGGCCTCGAGCGCATGCTCCAGGCAGGCCAGGTGGTCCGCCAGCGCTCTATGACACCCACTTCGGTCCCTGATCCGCTCCACCAGACGATCCCAGGCCGGATCTCTACGGATCTCGGTCGCCAGCCGACGGCGGATCTGATCTCGTTCGGACAGGCAGTGCGCCTCGTATGCCTCGGCCGTCCGATGGCGCATGACCCGCGACGCCCAGTCACGCGCGATCACCCGCTGCTCGAACAGACCACGCAGCAAGCGCAGCAGTGAACCGCGTCCAAAAAAGTCGGACAGTGGCTCGAGCAACTTCGGCTGCTCCCATTCGATCCGCAGCAACTCGGTTTCGAGCAGCGCCACCAAGCGCTGACGCTGCTGCCCCGCATCCTGCAGACGCCGTTCCGGCGGAGCGCCGTACTGGCGAATCAGTCCCGCCGCAAAAGCGTGGATCGTGGAGACCTCGGGGCGACCCAGCCGTGCTGCACGCATTCGAGCCGACATCTCGGCCGCCGCCTTCTCGGTGAAGGTCAGCAGCAGCACCTGCGACGACTCGGGCGGCTCCGCCTGCTCGAACAGTGCGCAGCAGCGCGCGACGAGCAGTGTGGTTTTTCCAGAGCCAGCTCCCGCTCTAACAAGCGTGCTGCGCGACAGGTCCAGAGCACGGCGCTGCGCCGGCGAGAGCACCGTCATGCGTGCTCTCCCCGCTGCGCCCGGCGCGCGTTGCGCAGAGGATCGACCCGACAGGCGCTGCTGTAGGCACACCCGGCGCAACCCATCCAGCGGGGCGTCAGGGTGCCGGTGGCGAATGCCCCCGCTGTAATTCGGCCGGACAGCTCGACCAGCTCTTCGCGATAGCGATCGATCAATCGGTCGAGTTCGTCACCCGACAGGCTGCCCGCCTCCCTCCTCGTACTCAGCCCCTGTGCCTCCAACCCCTCCCGATCATAGATTCCGCCGCGCCGCCCCAGCCCCTCTGGATCGGCCACCTGATAGAACCGGCCACCCAGCGGCACCAGGGCATCGAACGTCTCGCCTTGTTGCCGTAGCAGCGGCTCGACGACCATCAGATACAGCGGGAGCTGAAAACCAATGCCACCGAGGATTGCCGTGGTGGACGGCCGCGCACCGGTCTTGTAGTCGTAGACCATCACGTAGAGCAACCCCCCCAAGCGTGCCAGCTCGACCCTGTCGATCGAACCCGCAACCTGCACCCCCGTGCCCGGGACCTCGACCGGATCCGCGCTGGCCAGATCTCCCATACCGGAGGTCTGGCCAAACCCCAGCTCGAAGTAGGCCGGAGACAGACGAGAGAGTTCGGACAGCTCCGCCTGGAGAAAGCCGTGAAGCACCCCGCCGAGCCGCCGCCGGGCACGCTCTCGAAACACAGGGGGATAGGCGGCCAGTCCACTGAAGGATGCGGCCAGCAGTGTCTCTATCAACTCGCTCGCGCTGTCGGCAACCGCTTGTCGCTGATCCTCGGGCACAGAGGCGAGCGGCCGGTCCGACTGACTACGCAGAAAGCTGCTCAACTCGAAGAGCAGACGGTGGGTCAACAAACCAAGGTCGAGGGGAGAAACCTCGGGAGACAAACCACCGGGCCGGTCCAGGCGCAGTACACTCTGCGCCAGGTAACGAAAAGGACAACGGGCGTACTCCTCGAGCCGTGTGGCGGAGAGGACCGGCTTTCCCAGCAGGTGAACCACCCCGCGCAGATCACCATCATACGAAGTCGGGTCGATCCGGCGACGCATTGCTGCGGCGTATGCTCCGAGACGCGGCCCACGCTCCGATCTTGTGGCCGGCTCAGGCCATCGACGCAGCCGCATCCGGGTCAACCAGGACGGCGGCTGTAGCTCTCGATCCCCCTCGCCGGACGGCCCAGAGAGAAGGATCCGCTGGCCTGCGATACCATCCAACAGCGGTCGAGCAACCCCCTCGGTCAGGCCCGCGATGAACAGTAATTGGGTGCCCGCCAGATCGGCCAGTTGGTCGTGATGCAGCACCCTCACAGCGGTAGGCCTGGGCGGACCCGGAGCGGTCGGCGCAGCTCCCAGCGCTGCTCGAAGCACTTGCGGGTCTAGCTCGCCGTACCGATCGAACAGCGCCATGACCTGCCGCGCCGCGTCGACCCTGTCACGCGCCGGTCCCGGACGTCGAGACAACTCGGGGAGCTGCGCCAGACCCGCGTTCCAGCGGAGCGCCTCCAGAACATCCAGGGGATCTCCGCCCAGCAAGGCAGCGATGATCCGGGAAGAGGACGGCGCCAGCTCCCGTTGGAGCTGTCCCGCCAGGTCATCTGCCTCGGCATCTCCAGCCTGGGCCGCGAGGCGCTCGAGAACGGCACGCCAGCGCTCCGGGTGGGCCCAGTCTGGAGAACCC
>CAZANL010000714.1:890-2904 GCA_964486115.1 uncultured Planctomycetota bacterium | reverse complement strand
GATCGCGACCCCCTTCCTCGGCTTCACGGGGACCCTGGCGGCGGTGCCTGTGGCGCTTGGGGCATTGCTGTACTGCCGCAAGAAACACCGGGAAGGCTGAGGTTTGGGCCTTTGTAGAGCCCCCTTGGCTATTCGCAGCGGAAAATGCGGGTTGCGACCAGGATCAGCAGCAAGGTTGCCACTGCCGCCCCGAAGACGTGCGGCAGAACGCTCGCCGGACTGCGACTTCGGCATCGCTCATCGGATCAAGCGTCCCGCCCTGCCGTACTCCCGGCAAGGTCGAGCGCTTCGGACTCCAGCTCGGCTCGCAGCAAATCCTTGAGCATCTTCGGCATCGCCACGAAGTTGTAGATCAAGAGCAGGAAGAGCCCGACAACCACTGCGAGGTAGCCCTGAAAGCCCCCCTCGCCGCAGTACTCGGTGATGAATGACTGGCTTGAGATCACACTGAAAGCCACCAGCCCAAAGTTGAAGATGGCCAGAAAGGCAGAGAGCAGGGCTGTGGGTTTGAAGAACCCCAGGGTGGCTTCAGAGGCCGTCAGTAAGGTCGATTGAGCAAAGAGCCGCCCATAGTAGGAGTAGAAGAACATGCCCTCCTGCTGCAAGCCCGAGTACGCCCGGATTTCTCGTTCCAGTCGCCGCAGGTACTCTTCAGTCAGGAAGTGGTGGTACTGGTTCCATTGGACGATCGACATCTGGATCAGAACGACCAGGGGAACAACGACAAGGGCCACGGTTGCGTCATAGATAACTGCAGCCCCGACAATCACGAGAAGAACTCCGAAGTAAAAATTGGTCTGGGTGTAGGAGGCCATGCGCTCCCGCCGGGCAATGGCGAGGTTCTCGTATTCGGTGAGCAGGCTCGCGAGTTTCAAGTCATCGATGTCGATCATGGCTTTCTTAGGATCTGATAGGGTTCCTGGTGTTGTCGGGCGATGAGGGTCTAGCTGTCCACAGGAGCAGGCTCAGAGTCGAAGAAGGTCAGTATAGCTTCGATGGCAAGTTCCTTGTCTTCGTCATAAAGGGCTATGTGGTTCGATTGTTCCAGGCGCAGGGTCGTTGTATGGGGCCCGGCACGCAACGGCTGTGTCCTGGCAAGCACCCTGTCCGGAGACGACACGCTGTCCTTGTTGGAAACAACCAGGAGGGTTTCATTCGTCAACAGGGTCTCGCTCTTCCAAGTATCATCCATGAACACATCAAGGCGTAGGCTGGTCCGCAGGGGGAGGTGCATGTAGGAAGGCTCGTAGCAGGCCAGCCCTTCTCTGGAACAGATCTGGCCCGGGCTCAGCTTGCGCACAAAAGGAACGCAGGATGAGAGCATGCGCAGCCACCACGAGACAGGCAGAACAAAGAAGAAACGGCCGGGCACACCCGCGTAAGGGTTTACGAGGACCAGCCGCCTCACTGAGGTCTCGGCTGCAAGCCGCATGGCAAGAAGGCCGCCCAACGAGAATCCCACAACATCGACAACGCCCCATCTCGTCTCCAACTCTCCCAGATGATGCCGGGCAGCATTTAGCCAGTCGAGTCCACCAACGCCTGCCAGGTCGCGGGGACTGTCGCCTCCGTGCCCCGGAAGAACGGGAGCGCACACGCTACGCCCAGCGCGAATGAGGGCTTCGGTCAGGGGCGCACAATCGGCTGGGCTTCCCCCGAACCCGTGCAGGAGCAGCACCACCCCACTGCCCTGGGCTCCTTCCACGAATACCGGTGCCAACTTGGCGCGAATCTCCGGGTCCGCCAGTCGCCCACGTTCCTCCAGTCCGATGGTTACCCGGACAGCCAGATTGTAGATGAGGACGGAGACTGCTCCTGCGAGCAAGGTGCCAGCGACCCACCACATGCCAAGAAGCATAAAAAACTCCTGCCTCCGGATCCAATTGAAGCCCTTCTACCAGAAAGGCCGCCCAATCATCTTTCCGAGCCCGGCGAATTGAGCGCCCGATTGAGGTTGTACTGCGCGATTGCGTTCCCCTGGTCCGCGGCCTTGCGGTACCACTTCACCCCCTCG
>CAZANL010000714.1:0-880 GCA_964486115.1 uncultured Planctomycetota bacterium | reverse complement strand
CTCCGTAGTCATATCAGATCCCCAGCCGTGCGAAGACCCTTTGAACCCCTTATCCCTGAACCCCGCCCGGTGTCAGCCGCCCCGTGAAAAGGACACAATACGGTCAGCAAGCTGAAATACCGCTTGCCCTCACGGTGACAGATGACATACTCGGGGGAGATTGCAGTCGGTTGAACGCCAGGATCCCGGGCTCACCCTCTCCGTCGTAGACCTGATCGGAGCCGAAGGCGATGACAGCGAGGAGAGAAGATGAACGTTGAAGAGACCATCAAGCAATCCAGGTGGTGGGGGCTGGCCCGGGACATGCCTGACCGGCACTATCCTCCCGACGCGGGAGTATCGCTGGCCGATCACCTCGAGCGGGTGCTGGAAAACCTGTGCTTCCTCGACGGAACGGGGCACGACGACGGCTACTTTCCGCAGCTTGTGCAGACGCTGCTGGCGATGGGATTGGACCCCGGGGTGATCGCAGAGACGCTCACGCCGGTAGCGCTCTTGCACGATATAGGCAAGACGCAGGACGACAAGAGCGCAGAGATCGCGCACCCGATCACGGGAAAGACGGTGAAGAAGCGTCATCCGGTCGTCGGCGTCTGCGCCGCGCTGGAGCTGCTGCCCGAATCGCTACTCAACCGGGACACCATCCTGACACTCGTCGAAGAGCACGACACGCCTTACTCGTGGTACGTCCAGCATCAGCGTAGCGGCCAGATCCCCAAGCGAAAATCGTGGGCTCGACTCGATCGCAAGATTGACCCAAGAGAAGACGGCACCGGCCTTATTTTGCTGGCGGTGTTCAAGCTCGCGGACGTCGATGGCCATGAGAACGTGGACGACGTCTCATGGTTCCTCGACCAGTGCAATCACAATCACCTGAGCG
>CAZANL010000713.1:535-2906 GCA_964486115.1 uncultured Planctomycetota bacterium | reverse complement strand
ACGCTGCTGGCCCACCCTGTTCGGCGAGTTCATCACCTCTGTGGTTGCGATCGGCTGGACACTGCTGACTCCGATGCGTAGAATAACGAGAGCATGGAGCGCATCCTCTTCGTCACTGCCCCCTGGAGCTTCAGGGAGTGCTACCCCCCCCGAATGAGCGGGGATCGGACCAGCATCGCCGGCGCTTCGCCACCGCTGGGCATCCTCTACCTCTCGGCTTGCCTCAAGCAGGCCGGACATCAAACCGGCTTCGTCGATGGGCTGGAGCGACCGCTCGACTGGATCCTCGAGCAGATCGCCGCGTTCGAGCCGGAGATCGTCGGCTTTTCCTGCACCACCTTCGCCTGGGCTCGCACCGTCGAGCTGTGTCAGCTGATCAAGCAGCGCTGGCCGGATGTGGTGACCCTCGTGGGCGGCCCGCATGTCACGGGCGTCCGGGACGCCTGCCTGGAACCGGGAGTGGACTACGGCCTCACCGGCGACGCCGAGGAGGCGATCGTCAGCCTGGTCGAAGCGCTGGACGGCGATGGCGATCTCTCGGGGGTCGCGGGGCGGGCTTACCGTGATGCGTCCGGCACCACGCAGTTCAACATGGGCGGCTACTTCAAGGATCTCGACTCCCTGCCCTTTCCCGACTACGACCTGGTAGACATTCGCAACTACCCCCCCTCGATCGCGTTCTACAATCGGTTGCCCTCGATGACGATGATGACCACACGCGGCTGCCCAGCGACCTGTACCTTCTGCGACGCGGTGTCCAACTTCCGCGTGCGCTCGATCGACAACGTCATTGCGGAAATTCGCCACCTCAAGCAACGCTTCGGTGCCCGACACATCCTGTTCTACGACGAAGATCTCCCGCTGGTAAAAAAGCGACTGACCGAGATGTGCGAACGCTTCATCGAGGAAGAGCTGGACATCAGCTGGTGCTGCAATTCTCGTGCGGACTCGATCGACGAGCCGCTCGTCCGGCTGATGAAGAGAGCCGGTTGCTGGCGCATTCTGGTCGGTGTGGAGAGCGGCAACCAGGAGACGCTCGACCGGATCATGAAGGGGCTGACACTCGAACAGATCAAGCAGAAGGTCCAGATGATTCGCCACCATGACATCGAGGTGCTCGGCACGTTCATCCTCGGCCTTCCCGACGAGACTTACGAGATGGGCCTGCGCACGGTCGACTTCGCCATCGAGTGCGACCTGGACTACGCGATCTTCCTCAAGTTGACCCCCTTCCCGGGAACCGCGATGGCCCGCGGCATCGAGCAAAAGGGCCGGCTGACCGGGAACTGGGCCCCCAACCTGATCTCGTTCGTTCCCGACAGCATGACCGAACAGGAGCTGGCCAAGCTCTCTGCGGAAGCCATGCGGCGTTTCTACATGCGGCCCAAGTACCTGCTCAAGCGTGGACTGAAGATGCGCAGCTGGAGCGACCTGGAGCGCAACCTGCGCGGCTTCTTCAGCTTCTTCGGGGTCCGAACGGCCGACT
Source organism: uncultured Planctomycetota bacterium (assembly GCA_964486115.1). Lineage (GTDB taxonomy): Bacteria > Planctomycetota > JACQVV01 > JACQVV01 > CAZANL01 > CAZANL01. Next base: position 1,420 of record CAZANL010000713.1, on the reverse strand, counting down.
ACATGGAGCCGCAGGAGTCGTTCGAGCCCGCGACGGCCTGAGATGAATCCGCCGGGACGAATCGTGATCGCCCTGGGACTGTTGATCCTGCTGACCATCAGCGGAGCAGCGGTTTTCCGGAAGCTGAAAGCCGGCGCTGACACGCACCACCTGGCAGAGGCCAAGAAGCTGCTGGCAGAGGGCCTGGCCGAGAAGGCGCGGGAGAAAGCCGTGATGTTCCTGGCCAGAGCCGACGGCCATCCGGAAGCCGAGGCGCTACTGGCCGAATGCCGCGCCCTGAGCGAGATCGAGTCGCTCGAGAAGAGGCTCCGCCAGATCGTCGAGCTGGGGGACCACCCCCAGACTCTGAGCCTGCTGGGCAAACTCAAGAGAGCTCTGGATAAGCTGGACGTGAGCGACCGCTTCCGGGTGCAGGCGCTGCTCTGCGAGCGCTGGAGCAAGCAGCTGAAGCAATCCAGCGAGCCAGGCGTCCGGCGTTCTTTGGCCTCCGCCTGCTGGCGCTGGCTGATGACCGGACTACCGCGGTTCGCCGCCAACTCGGAGGCTACCCGCGAACAACAACAGCAGGTCGCGGCCAGTTCCCCGACGATCGGCGCCTGGGCCCAGACCAGACAATTCACCGACCACGACGGCGCCTTGATGGTGCTGATCCCGGCCGGCAGCTTCGAGATGGGGCTGGAACCCCAGGCCGTCCAGGCGTTTATCGACACCCACGCCAAGGGGCTGGAGGCTGACGCCCTGCGCCGAACCACCAACTGGCTCACCGCGGCGACACCTCGCCATACGGTCCTGCTCTCGGCCTACTACATCGAGACCCAGGAGGTCAGCAACGCACGCTTCGCCGCCTTCATGAAGGCCGGTGGCTACACCCAGCGCCAGTGGTGG
>CAZANL010000713.1:0-525 GCA_964486115.1 uncultured Planctomycetota bacterium | reverse complement strand
AGAACGCTCCTGAATACTGGGGCTCGGCTTTCTGGATCAAGCCAGATCACCCCGTCGTCGGGGTTTCTTGGTACGAGGCCCAGGCCTACGCGCGGTGGGCCGGCAAGCGTCTGCCCACCGAGGCGCAGTGGGAGCGCGCCGCTCGCGGCATCGATGGGCGGGACTATCCCTGGGGCGATCAGTGGGCCACCGGCCGAACCTGCGGACCCGCAAGGTGGGCCAAGCGGGACTTCGTCAACATCCAGGCCTGGGCCCCATGGCGCCAGCAGTTCAGCACCTGGCAGCCACTGAACGGGCCGACCTACACCGTACCCGCCGACAGCCTGCCGGAGGGCCGGACACCGGAGGGGGTCCACCACATGGCCGGCAACGTGCTCGAGTGGTGCCGCGATCGGTTCTATTCCAAATACTACGAGATATCCCCCGACAGCAATCCTCAGGGCCCGCCAGCGATAATCGACGGCGAGCATCTGATCCAGCGAGTGCTGCGCGGCGGAGACTTTCGCACCTATCACGGATTCAGCC
>CAZANL010000712.1:0-2911 GCA_964486115.1 uncultured Planctomycetota bacterium | reverse complement strand
CCAATGGGGCTGCCACCAGATATAGCGCCCAGAAATGGAAGCCAGACAGTTCTTAGACGGACGGGCAAATCCATGCAACCCAGCATAAACCCTGGGCCAACAGGCCTTTACGATCCAAGCTACGAACACGACGCCTGCGGAGCGGGCTTTGTGGCGCACATCAAGGGGCAGCGCAGCCATCAGATCATCCTCGACGGGGACCAGATGCTGCGCAACATGACCCACCGAGGCGCCTGTGGCTGCGAGGCGAATACCGGAGACGGCGCGGGAATGCTGACCGCGCTGCCCCATGAATTCCTGGCGCGGGTCTGCCGGGAAGACCTGGGCGCCGAACTGCCGAACCCAGGACGGTTTGCTGCCGGCAACGTGTTCTTGCCCCAGGTCGACGGCGAACGCGCCCACTGCAAGGAGCATGTGGAACGCATCATCACCGAGCAGGGGCAGCTGCTGGTCGGCTGGCGCCCTGTGCCGACCGATGCGGACGGAGCCGACATCGGACCCTCGGCTCGCGCTAGCGAGCCGGTGATCGAGCAGTTGATCATCGCCGCCGGAGGCGATCTGCTGGGGAACGACTTCGAGCGCCAGCTCTATCTGATCCGCAAGCGGGCCACCCTGCTGCTGCGCAACGACGATGAACTGACACAGGCCAAGCTGTTCTACTTTTGCAGCCTCTCGAGCAAGGTCATCGTCTACAAAGGCCAGCTGATGGCGGAACAGCTGCTGCCTTACTTTCCCGATCTGCGCGAGCAAGACTACACCAGCCACCTGGCAATGGTGCACTCTCGTTTCAGCACCAACACCTTTCCGTCGTGGGATCGGGCGCAACCCCAGCGCTTCATGTGCCACAACGGCGAGATCAACACACTGCGGGGTAACACCAACTGGATGTCCGCTCGCGAAGGAGTTCTGGCCAGCGAGATGTTCGGTGACAAGCTGAGCCAGCTCTACCCCGTGGTCGAGCCCGACTGCTCCGACTCGGGCAACTTCGACAACGTCCTCGAATTCTTGCTGATGACCGGACGCACGCTGCAGGAAGCGATCATGATGATGATCCCCGAGGCGTGGCAGAATCACCCGACGATGTCCCCGGAGAAGAGAGCCTTCTACGAGTACCACAGCATGCTGATGGAGCCCTGGGACGGGCCCGCCTCGATTCCGTTCACGGACGGTCAATACATCGGCGCGATCCTCGACCGCAACGGTTTGCGTCCGAGCCGCTACTACCAGACACACGACGACAAGGTGATCATGGCCTCAGAGGTGGGTGTGCTGCCCGTAGAGCCATCCAACGTCAAGTACAAGGGACGACTGCGGCCGGGACGAATGTTCCTGATCGACTTCGAACAGGGCCGGATGATTCCCGACGAAGAGCTCAAGCAAGAGTGGGCCAGCCAGCGTCCATATCGGCAATGGGTCGACCGCCAGCGGATCACCCTCGACGAGATTCAGCCGAGGACCGATGTACCCCGCCTGGAGGCGGGCAGCCTGCTTTCACGCATGCAGTCCTTCGGCTATACGGTGGAGACGATGCAGTTCATGCTGCTTCCGCTGGTCCGCGAGAAGCGCGATCCGCTGGGCTCGATGGGCAACGACTCCGCCCTGGCGTGTCTGTCTGACCAGCCGCGGATGATCTACGACTACTTCAAGCAGCTGTTCGCCCAGGTGACCAACCCCGCGATCGATTCGATCCGCGAGGAGGTGATCATGTCACTGGCGTGCTACATCGGACCCGAAGGTAACCTGCTCGACATCAGCGAGAAGCTAGCACATCGGCTGAGCCTGCCACATCCGATCCTGACCAACGATCAGCTGACCGCGCTCAAACAGATAGCCCATCGCGGCTGGCGCTCCCGATCACTGGATATCACCTTTGATCGAGCAGAAGGGGCAGGCGGTCTGATCGGCGCCCTGGACCGCATCTGCGCCGAGGCCGAACAAGCGATCGGCCACGGGGACAGCCTGCTGATTCTGAGCGACCGAGGGATGGGCCCCGACCGCGTTCCGGTCAGTGCGCTGCTGGCCTGTGGTGCGGTGCACCACCATCTGGTGCGGATCGCCAAGCGGACTCAGATTGGCATCATCCTGGAGACCGGCGAAGCCCGCGAGGTCCACCACCACTGCCTGCTGATCGGCTACGGCGCCGATGCGATCAATCCCTACCTGGCCTTCGAGTCCCTCTGGCAAGCCCGTCGCGAAGGCCTGCTGGCTGATGAACCGAACGACGAATCGGTGGTCAACAGCTATCGGAAGGGCGTTGCCAAGGGGATGCTCAAAGTGATGGCCAAGATGGGCATCTCCACCCTGCAGAGCTACAAAGGGGCGCAGATCTTCGAAGCTCTGGGTCTCAACGAACAGGTCATCCGCCGCTGCTTCGCCGGTACGGCGAGTCGCGTCCAGGGCGTCGATTTTTCAGTTCTCGCCGAGGAGGCGTTGCGCCGCCACGAGCTGGGCTACCCGAAAGACGGCCGGGCTGCACCGACGTTGCCAAATCCGGGAGAGTTCCACTGGCGGGCCAGCGGTGAGAGGCATATGTGGACTCCTCCGGCGATCACCAACCTGCAGATCGCCTCCCGCACCAACAACGCGGACGCCTACTGGCGTTTCTCGGCCGAAGCCAACCGCGGCGCCCGGGATGCCTGCTCGCTACGCGGCCTGCTGGCATTCCACGAGTCGGACCAACCCGTGCCGATCGACGAGGTGGAGCCGGCTGCCAGCATCGTCACTCGATTCGTCACTGGGGCAATGAGCTTCGGTTCTATCTCACAAGAGTCGCACGAGGCGTTGGCCATCGCGATGAACCGCATCGGTGGCAAGAGCAATACCGGTGAAGGTGGCGAGGACCCCTTGCGTTTCGAGCCTTTGCCCAACGGAGACTCTCGCCGCTCGGCCATCAAACAGGTCGCCTCGGGGC
>CAZANL010000711.1:0-2920 GCA_964486115.1 uncultured Planctomycetota bacterium | reverse complement strand
GGCTTGGTGGTCATCGGCTTTCATCATCCCAAGAGGGGCGAGCAGCGGGAGGTGGTGTTTGTCAGGCGATGGGCTCAAACCTATGGCATCACCTTCCCCGTCGCTCTGGACAACGACTGGGAGGCGCTCAACAAGTATTGGTTTCCCAACGGCGAGCAGCGACGGTTCACGTCGGTCTCTTTCCTGATCGATCGTCACGGAATCATCCGCTGGCTGCATGACGGGGGTGAGTTCCACACCGGAGGAGGAAAGAGCCATAATGCGTGCCAGCAGGCCTATCGCTCGCTGGAGCAACATATCCAGCAACTGCTTGGGTAGGGTAGGACAGGGGCTCACGCGCCATCAAGGAGGTCACCGCATTGCGTCTGGTGGGAATGGAAACACGGGCTCAGTCGATAACCAGTCCAGAGATAGCATGGCCGATTCCGAGCCGAGCATTTTCACGCTGATCATTCAAGGTCGGATTCCCTGCCACAAGGTGTACGAGGACGACCACGTCTTCGCCTTCCTCGATATCAACCCCTGCAGTATCGGTCATACGCTCGTGGTCCCCAAGGAGCAGAGCGCCACCCTCGACAGCCTCTCTGACGAGTCTTCCGCCGCAGTTGGGAGGGTGCTACCCAGAATCTGCAGAGCCGTTCTCGCGGCCAGCGGGGCCGCGGATTTCAACATCCTTCAGAACAACGGCGAGGCCGCCTTCCAATCGGTCTTCCACGTCCACTTCCACATCATTCCCAAGCACGAGGACGGCAGTGGGCTCGCCTGGCCCTTCATCACCACCCAACTCGACCCCGAGCAGGGCGCGCTGCTGGCCGAGCGCATCCGCAGTCACCTTTGAGCTAATCCTCCTGGCGTGTCCTGGGCCACCAGCCCCGGTGCGGCGGGTCCCAGAATCTGCCTGCTGGTCCCCGCCGGCCAGCTCCCTAGCTCAGGATCGCTTCGAGGGCGCCCTTCAACTCCGGATAGGTGAACTTGAAGCCCCCCTCCGTCGCCACACGAGGCACGACCCGTTGCCCGTGAGTGACCAGCAGGGCGCCTTCGCCCATCATCAACCCCAGCATGAACCCTGGCATCGGAAACAGGCAGGGCCGTCGCAGGACCGAGGCCAGCGTGCGAGAGAAATCTTTGTTGTTCTGCGAGCCGGGTGCGGTGCCGTTGACGGGGCCGCTGACCTCCGGCTGATCGATCGCCCAGAGGATCATCCGCACCACGTCTTCCCGATGGATCCAGGACAGCCACTGGCGCCCGCCGCCGGCCGGTCCGCCGACCCCGAGCCGGAACGGCGGGAGCATCTTTGACAGGGCGCCGCCGCCCAGCTCGAGCACGACTCCGATCCGCAGCTGGACCACCCGCACACCCTGTTCACTGGCCTTTTCGGTCGCAGCTTCCCAGTCTCGGCACGTGGCTCCCAGGAAATCCGCTCCGCAAGGTGCGCTCTCGTCCAGTTCCGTGTCGTCGTCTTCCGAGCAGCCGTAGTAGCCGACGGCCGAACTCGAGACCAGCACGGTCGCCTTGCGTTGGGCCAGCGCGATCCCCTCGGCAAGCTGTGTGGTGAGCAATACCCGGCTGTCCCGCATGGTCTGTTTGTAGGCGGTGGACCAGCGGGAAGCGATCGGTGCGCCGGCTAGATTGACCACGGCGTCGACCCCTTCCAGCGCGGCAGCCCAGCCGGAAGGGTCCTTGGGCAGCGCGATATCCGGACTATGTCCCTGTGGGGTGCGGCTGATGCCGGTGACACGGTCGCCCCGGGCACGCAGCGCTGCTGCCAGGGATCCGCCGATGAAACCCGTGACGCCGGTGATGAGTACGTGCATGGATGTACCTTACCAGACGCTGAGGGGATTTTCTGTCAGGTAGCTGTTGCAGTTGCGGTCCGTGGGGCGGACGGTGGAAGTCGAGCAGAGGAGGGACACTGGACCGGGCAGGGGGAGCAGGGGTCGATGCGCGACAATGGATTGGACGCGCTCAGCAGCAAGTTCTTTTACGACCCTGTAAAGATGCCTTGCAGCGGGGTGACCAATGACGTCAGTTCGGGCCTGGGGCCGGTCAAGAGACCTGCGGCGAAAGAGGCATAAGGCACTAATATGAATAACCTTACGCTACTTGACCCGGTGTTTGACCGAGATGGGAGACTGTGGCACGACCTTTGCAATCTAGGCCAGTGATGACCTTCGAAAACCCGTATCTAATCCTGGCTGACGACCCGGCACTGCCGGTCTACCCGATTCCCGCGGGGGAAACGCGCTTGGGGCGGGCTTCGGCCAATGGGATTCAGGTGCAGCACCGGAACGTCTCACGGCACCACCTCACCTTGGTCTACGGTGGAGGCGAGGTGCGGCTTTGCTTGCGCTCGAAGAACCCGACTCGGGTCGATGGGGAGCGGGCCCGGGAGGGCCAGCTCTTGCGGGATGGTCAGACGATCACGATTGGCGGCCGCGAGTTGCTTTTCCGTTATCCGGGGCAGCCAGCTGCGGTACCAGCAGAAGCGGTCGCTCAGGAAGCGGTCGCTCAGGAAGCGGTCGCTCAGGAAGCGGTCGAACAGGAAGCGGTCGAACAGGTCGAGCCATGACGACGGCGCCCAGCAACTGGCCGCGCAGCAGAGCGAGATGGCCGCACAGCAGACCGAGCTGGCCGCCTTGATCCGACGGATAAAGGACAAGGAAGGCGAGCTGACGACCAAGGACAAGCAGCTGGAGGGGATCGTGGGCCAGCTGCGGCAGCAGCAGCAGGTCCTGTCCCAGCTGCGCGCCAGTCATCAAGAACAACTGACAGCAGCCCACAAGCAGCTCGCAGACGAGCGGGTAAAGAAGGTAGAGGGCGAGGCGGACCGGGTCAAGAAGCTGGCCGATGCGGAGATCGCCCTGCGCCAGCTGATGGGCGAGCGGGATCGGGTCGCGGCCGAGCGCAAGAAGATCGAGGC
>CAZANL010000710.1:0-2922 GCA_964486115.1 uncultured Planctomycetota bacterium | reverse complement strand
TGGCGCAAGATCCCCTGGCGCTCGACCTTCTGGGATGGCGTGGTCGATGCCCAGGCGTCGGACAAGCCGCTGCTGATCTGGGCGATGAATGGCCACCCGCTGGCCTGCACCTGAAACAATGGTGTCATCGGCAGACAGTTCGTCTGGTCCGACCCGAAGATCCAGGAACTGGCCAGGCGTTTTGTTCCCGTCGCCGACGAGGTCCACTTCCTGCAGACCAAGAAAGGTCCGGCGTGCGATCTGTTCCGCAAGATCGCCGAACAGGGACACTACGCCGGCCGAAAGCGACCCACCAACACCCGGCAGGGCATCTACCTGGCGACACCGAGCGGTCGGCTGCTCGCCTCTCTCAACTCCAACGCCCCGCGGAGGGTTGAAGCCTCGATGCGCAAGGCGCTCAGCGCCTGGGAGGCCCTTCCCCGCAGTGACCGACTGCTAGCGATCACCCCTGCACGCTGGCCGGCTGGCCGGCAGCGCAACGAGCAAAGCTACCCGGAGGAGGGGCTGGCGCTGCGAGCCGTGACCCGGGATCTGGCGAACAAGGCGAACACCAAGCACTGGCTGGCCAAGGCCTGGAACATCGACTTCGCCTGGTTCACCGCCAGCGAAGCCCGCAGCATGTTACCCACGCAGATCAACCAGGGCGGAACCCACTCGGCCCCTGCCGCGCTGGTTCGCCGACTGGCACGATTGCACCTGGTCGATTTCGTCCGGGGACAGACGCGCCCCTACAGCGACAAGGAGGTCGAGCAGGCCATCCTGACCACCACCATCGTTCGAATCGAGGGGCAACACGTCTCGATCCGGCTCGAAGGGAAGACCCGGTCGGTCGCTCGAGGCCGGTGGCAGACCACGGGCCTCCGTGTCGCGCCGCTCTCCCAGCAGGAGCGGGGTTATGCGCCACGCCTGCTGGGCAAGGCGACCTATGACCTGGGAAGCAAGCGCTTCGTGAGCTTCGAGCTGCTCGCCCTGGGTCTTCGTTGGGGCGCGACACGGTACAACTGCCGCTCCAGAGACTCTCAGCCGGCCCCACAGGGCGTGGTCTTCAGCCTCGCCGGAAACAGTCCGACCGAGCGGGTCGCACCCTCTTTTCTCTGGGCGTACGGCTGGCAGCGGCCCCGGTAATGAAACTGACCTTTCTGGGGGCCGCACGCACGGTCACCGGATCCTGCTACCTGCTGAGAGCGGGGCCCCATCGTCTGCTGGTCGACTGCGGCATGTACCAAGGCCCGGCCAAGCTCGTGGCCCGCAACAGCCAGCCGTTCCCTTTCCAGCCGGCAAAGATCGACGCCCTGATCCTGACCCACGCCCACATCGACCACATCGGACTGGTCCCCCGGCTGATTCATGACGGCTTTCATGGGCCCATCTGGGCCACACCGGCAACGACCCAGATCGCCGCTATTCAGTGGCTCGACTTGCACGACATCCGAGGCGAGGAGGGTGGACCGCCACTGTTCAGCAGCCAGGACGTGACGCAGGCCTACAAAATGATGTCGCCGTTACCATACGGAGAGCCAACCGAGATCGCCGACGGATTGACACTGACCCTGCGTGATGCGGGGCACATTCTCGGCAGCGCAATCGTCGAGTTGGCGCTGAAGGATGGCCGCCGCGTCGTGTTCTCGGGAGATCTCGGCCCTCCCGGCAAACCGATCCTCCGCGATCCCCAGACCGTCGAGCCGGCTGATCTGGTGGTGATGGAGTCGACGTACGGCAATCGTGATCACCGCAAGCTGAAAGCGACAACCGAGGAACTCGGAGAGGCACTGATCACCGCGGATCGAGACGGCGGCGTGGTGCTGATCCCCTCCTTCGCGCTCGGGCGGGCTCAAGAGGTCCTCTACTGCCTCAGGGAGCTCTCAGAGCAACCCGACTTCCCCACATTTCGGGTCTATCTGGACAGTCCTCAGGCCATCCGCTTCACCGAGCTCTATCGGCGTCACACCGCCGAATTCGATGATGCGGCCGCCGGCCTCGAGCGACCGCTGGAGCCCCCTAATCTGGAGCTGGTTCGCCGCCATCGCGATAGCCTCGACCTGGACCAGCTACAGAACGGTGGCCTGATCATCAGTCCCAGCGGCATGTGCGATTTCGGCCGGATCAGCCGCCATATCGCGACCTACGGACCGCGGCCCGAGACAGACATCGTCTTCGTCGGATTCCAGGCACCCGGCACGCTCGGGAGGAAAATCGTCAACGGCGCCACCTCCGTCCGGATCCGTCGGCGCAATGTCGCGCTGCGCTGCCACGTCCACACTCTCGGCGGCTTCTCCGGCCACGCCGGGCGCAGCGACCTGACCCGCTGGCTAGCGGCCTGCGTCGAGCCAGGCCGTACCACCGTCTGCCTGACACACGGGGATTATCGAGTGATGCGCGAATTCGCTGAGCACCTGAAGGAGCAACTGAGGATCCATCCCAGGCTGCCGGCCTGGAAGTCCTCGATTTCCTTCTAGGCTGCCTGCCAATCAGTCATTTTTGGGCGTGAAGCGCTCCCGATTGGCCATCCACCAGAGCTTCCACCGGTCCCCATCCGGCCCCAGTCGCTTGCCCGACAGTCGCATCAACAGGGCGTAGGTCGTGCTGGTGGTGGCGGCATCGTACTTGCCGAGCGACCCGACCAGCAGCTCGATCGCAGCCTTGCGCTGGTGCGGCGCAACCAGCAGACCGGCGATGAATGCGTCACGCGGACGCTGTGTCCTGATCAGGTTGCCCAGATAGAGCAGCGGCTTGTCGGCGAGGCTCTGATACTCCTGCGGGAAGACCTTGAGACGCTGAAGCGGGAACAGGATCTTCGTCTGATCGTGCAGCGTCGCCGCAGCCTTCATCCCCACCGGAATGGCCCGGGCATCGACCTCGATCTCGCGATACAGATACCCGGCGCCAGGCCAAGGTGTCTCAGGCATGGTCCAGGCTCGTCGC
>CAZANL010000709.1:0-2923 GCA_964486115.1 uncultured Planctomycetota bacterium | reverse complement strand
GCACTGGATCATCCCTCCAGCGCCCCAGCGCGTCAACCAGCCTCTGCTCGAGATCCGTGTCGACCACGGCACCGACCCGCTCGAGGGTGCCCGCTGCCTCCAGCTGCTCTAGCTGGGGACTCTGGTTACCAGCCACCTCGACGGCCAGCGCTGGCGTGCCGGTAGCCGCCAGCTCGAGGGCTGTCTGGCCCCCCGCACAGAGCGCCAGGTCTGCGGCCAGCATCAGCGGGCGCATCTGCTCTGGCGTCTTGTGCAACGTCACCCCATCCGGCGGATCTTCTCCGAAAAAAGGCCCGAGGACGAAGTCGATCGGAATGTCCGGCATCGCCCGCCGGGCCCAGCTGCCGATATGCGGTGCAGCTCCCCGGGCATCTCCACCGCCCAGCGTGATCAGCAACCGACCGACCGACTCGCCATAGTCTGGCGCCAGCGGGGCATCGAATTCGGGGCGCAGGAGGGCGTACTGCGGACCGAGCAAGCATCGCGTATCGTCGCGAGTGCGGTAGGCCAGTCGCTCTGCACCGGGCGCCCCGTTGATCACCAGATCGACCGGCAAATCCCGGTCGGCCACGTCGTCGATCACCGCCAGCGGAACACCTTCGATGCCCGCCGGGTCTACCGTGTAGGCATCCAGGACCACCAGCTCCGGCCGCAACTGAGCCAGCCGCTCACGCAGCGCGTCGAATCCAGCAAGCGCCTCGAATCCAGCCGCCTGTGGCAGCGCCAGCGCATCGGGATCATCGTTGACCAGAAAACGACACTCGCAGCCCGACTGCCGCAGGCCGAACGCCAGCGACAGGCAGCGGCGCAAATGGCCCAATCCGATCCCCGGGCCGGCATGGGTCGCGATCAGGACCTCGATGCCGCCCCCCCCCCCGAAGCGGGCCCGAAGCAGCTCAGCGCCTCGTTTTTCGGCGCCCAGGCCACCAGAAATCATATAGTGCTCGACAAAGGTCTGCCGATCCAATCGCTTGGCCTCCCACTCGGCATCGATATCGTCGAACGACCGGGACAGAAAGGTGCGCAGCTGCTGGTGCAGGTCACCGTCACTGGCATCGAACAAGAAGCATGCACGGCCAAACGCTTCACGTACGGATGACTTGAGTGGCCCCATGTATGGGTGATCGATGAAAACCAGTGGCGCGTCCGAAGACAGACACCAGCCCAGCGTGCTGGTTGCGATCGTCGTGACGACCACTCGATGGTTGCGCACCATCTCTCGCACCTCGGTTTCCCCCTCGAACACGTCGACATTCGTAGCCTCGCGCAACACATCGACGATCGGATCCGGGTCCAGATATCGCGGCAACGGCGTGGGGTAAGTCTTGAACAGAACCCGGCACGGAAGCTTCTCGAACACGTCGTTGATCAGCCCGATGGTGTAAGCCGCTCGCTCATGGTCCGGCCCCCCCGCAGTGATCATCTGCACGTTGCCACTGTACAGGATCGTCGAGACGAACAGGATCGGCGGCCCGTGCGGGGGCTTGCCTCCCGCTCGCGCCATCGTCTTGAGGTTGGCGCTCGGCGCGCCGACCGAGACGCACGTCCCGATCCGAAAAGGGTTGTCCTCGTTGGACAGTCGGGCCGCGGTCTCGTTATAGGTCAACACCAGGTCGGCCACGTTGTTCTCGTAGGTAAACAGGGTGCTGCGATGGACCTCGTTGATTTCACGTCCCACGCCGTGCTGCGCACTGACCAGTGGAACACCAACCTCTCGACAGGCCTTGCCCAGCGCCATCACGCCGGGCAGAGTCGGGTAGCCGACGAACACCGCTGCTGGGCGCTGGGCGGCAAACGCGGCCAGCCGGGCGCGCCACATCGGCAGGTTCGCGTCAAACACTTCGATACCGTCTTCCAGCTCTGCCAGGTAGAGGTCGATGAGTGGTTCGATCGACGGCTCGGGGACCCGCGATTCGAGATGTCCCACGAGGAGCCCGGTGAGAGCCTCACGGATCCGCTCCCCGTGGGTAACGGGTCGACGGTCGACGGGGTCCGCCCCGAGCAGTCGCAGGCTGTAACCGCCACGAGCCAGCTCCGACCCCACCTCCATCAACATATTGCTCATCCGGCTGTGGAACAGGATAGACCCCTGGCCTCCTGCAACGCGCAAGGTGTCGCTGACCAACCGCCACCAGCGCCAACGATAGTAGCACAAACGCTCGGGCCTCAGCCGCTCGCGCCAGGTCTTTCGTGGCGCCGGTTCCGGCCTGGGGACCTGGATCCCTTCGATCGGCACGCGATACAGCTGAAGCTGCGGATTGGCCCGTAGCAGGGACTCCCACGGCGAGTTGAGCCGCTTCATACGAGCAGGTGGGTCACACTCGATTAGCACAACAGCCACCGGACCGGCAAGAGCCTCGAAGCCCAGCGCCATCGCCTTGAGTACCACACGCTGAAGCGATGCAGTACCCAGCGCGGCCAGGTGGGCATAGTCCGGGAGAGCTGCATCGATCAGCGCCTGACGCAAGGCAATCGCCAGATCGAGTGTCGTGCCGGACAAGGCCAGGATCTCGGCACCGGTGATTCGCTCCTCGAGACGCCTGACGTTCAGGTCCGCGGCCAGCGCGAGGGATGGCGACGCGGTGCGCACGACCGCATCCCGGGGCAGACCCTGGCCGAAGGCGTGTTCCAGCGCTGCCCGACTGTCGGCCAATACCGTGAGTCCCATCCTAGGCTTCGCACTCATCTCGCGCCGGCTCAAACTCGATCAGCTCGGCCGCGCGATCGAAAAGCGCCACGAGAGCCTCCCGCGACTCGGCCACGCCCCAGATCACACCGCTGCCACCAGGCCGGTAGCGGATGTCGATATCCCGGATCCCGGGTAGCCCACGCACCGCCTCGACGCTCTCCGGGCGAACAGTCGCCCTCTGCACCGGAGGAATCACGTGCATCCCGGAGTGACTGGTCGGCGGGGGTCCATCCA
>CAZANL010000708.1:0-2930 GCA_964486115.1 uncultured Planctomycetota bacterium | reverse complement strand
CCGACTGATCACCAGCGGCAAGCTGGACGACATCCTCGACCAGACGCGCGGAGAGCAGGGGCGCCAGATGCGTCTGACCTTCCATCACAGCGCCGAGCGAGCCGAGATCCTGCTATCCAAACATCCGCTGGCTGGGCAAATCAAGCGAGTCGAGCAGCAGCTACTGCTGAGCTACCTGGGCCAGGACCACGAGGTCTATCAGCTGATCGGCCTGCTGGCCGCAGAGCACCTGCCGCTGATCGAGTTCACCAGGCCCGACCGGGATCTGGAGGGCCTGTTCATGAATCTCACCGAGGGCAAGCTGGCGTGAATCTGGAGTTCAACCCGATCCTGGTCCACGAGCTGCGCGGCGTGCTGCGTACCCGCCGCTTTGCGTTGACCTTCATCTCCAGCCTCTTCGTGCTGGTGGTCGCGACCCTACTATTCATGAACAGTCAGCCGGAGATAATGGCTAACACACCGGCGTTTAACCTGGGCTGGCGCACGTTCCTGATGCTGACCCTCGTTCAGGCCTATGTGATCCTGATCATCTTTCCGGCATTCAGCTGTGGCGCGATCGGCGGGGAGCGGGATCGCAACACCTACGACCTGCTGCTGAGCACGACGCTCACCCCGAGGCGTATCGTCTCGGGCAAGCTGCAGGCATCCTGCAGCTACCTGCTGCTGTACCTTGCGGCAACGCTACCCGTGGCGGGCATCACCGCACTCTACACCGGTGTGCGGCTGTCAGAGATCCTGGTCGGATACCTGCTGCTTGCGCTGTTCGGCATTCTGCTGAACTTGATCGCAATATACTTTTCGGCGACCTGCACCTACACGAATCGAGCGATTGCGCTGACCTACCTGCTGGTGATTCTGCTCGCGATCTTCTTCGCCGGCCTGGTGGAGGTGGTCTTCTCCCGGCCACAGATTATCCGCGCCACGCTACGCACCGAGCTAGGGCCGGGAACGCGGCTCTACAGCTACATGTTCCATTGCATGATCGGTTACGTCGCCCTCAGCAGCCTGTGCTATCTGTCCACGCTGAACCGGCTGCGTCCCGCATCGGCCAACAAGTCCAGTCCACTTCGCGTGTTTCACCTGATGGTCGTCATCGCCCTGCCGGTCGTATTGATGAACCTCCATATGCTGCACCAACCATCCAGCGCGACGATGCGGCTGCGGGTAGGGTGTCTGACGATGGCCCTGGCCGCCGGCTATGCACTCTCGCTGATCCTCTGCTTTTCGACCGAAGATCGGCTCCCACATCCACGCATCCGCGAGCGGATCCGCAACCTCCCACCCACGCTCAAGGCCTTCCGCTCCTGGCTCTACCCGGGCGGATACACCGGCCCGGTCTACTCCCTGGTGATGATGGTGCTCCTGCTCAGTGTCGTGCACCTGTTCACCGCCACCGAATACGGCTTCCTCTCGATGAAACCGCCCGACGGCTGGGAATCTCCCGCCACGGCCTGGCCCGCATTCACCATGGGACTGGCGGTTTATCTGCTGGCGATCGCCTCGATGGGCCACTTCCTGGCCAGCTTCCCCATCGATCGGAGGCTACGAATTGGTATCATTCTGTTGTTCATGCTGACCACGACCCTGGCCCCACACCTGCTCCAGGCCATCGGAATGACAACCAACTGGCTGCGACCTCTCTCGCCCATGCTGACCAGCTCCGCTGACTGGACCTCCAATCCCAACCCGGCGCTGCCCGCCGGGCGAGTGCTGCTCTGGGAGTTATCCCCCGGATCGTACTTGAAGATCAGCGACGTCGGACGGCTGTTCTATATCCTGCTCACGGCTGTACTGTGCACCCTGGCGCCACTCAAGTTCTGGAGCACCCTGGTGAAAAAGAGTGAACAGTAAGCTGTCCTCCGTTTTCGATGGCAAGTTCCTACGAAAGCTCGAGTTGCTCCGCATCGCCTCGCGCAAGGCCTTCGCCGGCAAGAGCCGAGGCGAGCGGCGCAGCACACGCCGAGGCAGCTCCGTCGAGTTCGCCGACTACCGGCAGTACTTCCCGGGAGACGACTTCCGCTATATCGACTGGCACGCCTTTGCCCGTATGGAGCAGCTTTACCTCAAACTGTTCGTCGAGGAGGAAGACCTCTCGGTCTATCTTCTGCTGGACACGAGCAAGTCGATGGCGTTCGGCAGCCCGCAGAAGTTCGACGTGGCCCGCCGCCTGGCCGCCAGCCTGGCCTACATCTCTCTGTCGAGTCTAGACCGGGTCTCTCTCACTGGATTCGGGGCGGGCCGGCAGCACACTCTCCCACCAGCCCGCGGTCGAGCCCGCGTCTTCACGATTCTCGAGTTCCTCGACGGGATCGTGCCCGATGGACAGACGTCCCTCGACAGGACGGTCGAGGAGTTCCTGATCACCAACCGCCGGCCCGGTGTGGTGATCGTGATCGGCGATTTCTTCGACCCGAGCGGCTACCAGCGTCCCCTCAATCGGCTGATCTTCGAGCACTTTCAGCCGATGGTGATCCAGGTTCTTTCCCCTGAGGAACTGAACCCCCCTCTGCGCGGGGACCTCCGCCTGGTCGATGCGGAAACCAACCAGGCCGTCGACGTGTCGATGAACCAGCGAGCCCGCAAGCTGTACAAGACGCGCCTGGAGGAGCTCCTCTCGGGACTCGAGAGATTCTGCCTCAGGCGGCAGATCACGTTCCTCAGAGCCTGCACGGACACCGCGTTCGAAGACCTCATCTTGCGCTACCTGCGCGGCGCACAGTTCGTGGAGTAGGGTCGGAACAACGCCGATGCAAGAGCCAGAAAAAACAGACTTGTCGATCGATGAACAGTTCGCGCAGATCGCGCTGACCCGCAACTTGGTGACCACTGCGCAGATCGAGAGCTGCAAGGCCGACCAGCTCGCCGCGGCAGCCAAGGGTCAACCCGTCCCACGAATGGACCAGCTAATGATCAAGAAGGGCCTGATCAGC
>CAZANL010000707.1:0-2934 GCA_964486115.1 uncultured Planctomycetota bacterium | reverse complement strand
GGCAGATAAGACCGCCCGGGATCGGCTCGGGTGGGTTCGGCAGACCCTGAGTCGCAAGCCCTTGGTGCCGGCGAAGCCTGTCCGATCGCCCCCCCACAATCGAACCCGACCGACATTCTTCGGCGCCCCGTTTCCGGAGCACCCCGCAATCAGCTGATTCACAGCTGTGAGTGCGAGCTGACGGCTGATCAATGGTCGCCCATGCTAAGCATGCCTGTCGTGCGTCCTATCTTCGATCCAGTGAAGGAATAGTCGACGTCATACCTGGCTGGGTGTCGAGCGCCATGCAGACCGGCACCCCTGCTCGACGCAGCACGGGGCTCGACCCCACGGATCAGCAGTTGCCAGCCGGCAGCAAACACACTCAACAGACAGACCAGAAACGAAAAGACCGTCTTCCCCCGGCCTGGGCCCGGCATCAAGCAGTCTCCGGGAATCAGCGTGCCGTCTTCCCGTTGATATATGCGCACACACAGGTCACCTTCGCGTTCCCGCATCAAGTCCAGGACCTCCTGTCTGGACACATGGGACAGGTCGTAGACGTTCTTCCGGCACAGCCCACAGAAGCGCACCTGCTCGTCGCCGCTCATCTCCTCCCAGGGGACTCCACAGGGGGACGCAATGCGGAAGGCCTGTGTTACCGGCGGATCCCCCGCTCTGCTTTTCGTCGCTGAAGTGCTCTGCATCGGTTCCCTCCGGTGCGAAATGAAGACGGTCGCTCGATTCCTACTCGCCCAGTTACAAAAGACGTGCCGACTGGATCAGCCGGGCCCCGGCGCTCTGAACGATTCCGGAGCGTCTCCGGGGCGGTCAGGTAGCCAGCTATCGATAGAAGACGGTTACCCCGTGACCGGTAAGTGAGTTACCGAATGCTGCTCTCGGGCAGGATGGCCACGGACAGTGGACAAACGTCGGAGTGCCAGATCCGCTTCAGTCCATCCCGGACCACTGGTGGACACCGGAGGCCACGATCAGTGGGATCATCTATCACATCACACGGAGCGCCGGAGGTTGATGATCTTGACCATTCACGCAAAGCCTGAAAGGGGAGATCCGGCTATTGCCAGCGCTACCCTGGTCGAAGGTGGGGCCGGCTGCTTCGCCGGCTCCTACGCAGGTTGGGTCACCCGCAAGATCCACCAAACAAAGGCACCGCACAGCGCCGCTGCGACCAGCAGCTTTCCGTAGACCAGGAAATCAATCGGTTGCGCCTCCGGTTCGTGTCGAAACGGGTCTGGCTCGGTCATGGGGATAGGATATCCAGCTGTCGGACAATCTTCAATCGCTCAGCGACGACCTGCGGACGCAGACACCCGGCCCACCAAGCGTCCTGCAACGCCGGCGTTGTAAAGCTCACCCCGACGCTGGTCATCGTATAGATGTCGGCGCTGGTCGGTGGATCTTCCCACATCCGGCACACCCCACGTTCGGTCGTCACACCACAAGAGGGTCTGGCGGGTGGCACCTGCGCGATCACGTGTCCCCGACCACCCCAGCCCGGGAAAGCAGCTCCGACGCTCCCGCAGCGGCAAGACTGGTAGGGCGACTCTGAACGGTGTACCCTGGCCATGATGCGGAGCGCGGGAGTCTACATACTGCTGGCCGCCTGTGCCGTGGTGCTACTGGTTTCTCGGGGAGCCTTCGGCTTCTATGACGACTCCGGCATCCACTTGCTGCAGGCCTCGATGGCGCAGCAGGGATTCCGCTTCTACACCGAGATGCCCTTCGACCATCCCCATGGGCTGACCTACCTGCTGCTGGGCTGGTTCTCGATCTTCGGCACGAGCCACCTGGCCGCGCAATTACTGGCCATCTCGTTTTCCCTGCTCCTGTTCTGGGCTGTTTTCATGGTGGCCAGCCGACTTCGGGACGAATGGGCCGGTCATCTGTCGGTGCTGCTGCTCGTCGGCTGCATTCCGATCCTCAAGTTCACCTACGCGGTCGTCCTGGTGATACCGACCCTGGCGCTCTCCACTGTGGCCCTCTACCTGGCCATGCAGCCTTCGCGCTGGCGTCTGGTCGCCAGTGGGATGCTCCTGGCGGCAGCCTCACTGATCAAATTCAGCGCGCTCTACTTCGCGGGGCTGATCTGGATCGCCATCCTCCTCGACTCTCCGAGTCGGCAAGAAGCGCCCCGGGTGGCCCGGCGAATCCTGCTGTGGACGGTCTGCTACGCCATTCCACTGGCGCTGGCCCTGTGGACTTTGCTCCCAGCAGGGGCCGTCGACCAGCTGATAGCACCCCACCGGGCGGGACAGACCCGATTTGATTCCCACTCCAGCTGGGCTCGTCGAGCCCTGTTTGGTGCACCGGGAATGCTGGGGTACTACCTCTGCGTGCTCTGTGCACTCGCCGCCGTGGCAAGGCAGCGAGCCTTTCGCGTGCTGCCAATCGTGGTCTGGGGTGCATTAATACTGGCGCTGCTGTTGGTTCATTCTCCGGTCTGGGCCCATCACTTCCCGGAATTCCTGGTGCCTTGCCTGATCCTGATAGGCATTGGGGCCTCGCATGTACGCCCCCACCGCGTGGCAGCAGTGACTTTCCATCTGCTGCTGCTGGCCTCGATAATCTGGCACCTGTCAGCCTTCAACTACTGGCAACAGCTGTTCACCAACACCCCCACGGAGGTGATGGCTCAGGCGGGCCAAGAGGCTCGCAGGCTGAGCGATCCGAGTCATTTCATCCTCGTCGATCACCCGATGCTGGCCTTCCTGGCCCGTCGCAAAGTGCCACCGGAACTGGCCTGGATCTCCCGCAAGCGCCTGTCCACCGGCGGCCTGACCGAGGAAACTCTGCTGGGCGCCTTGCATGCTCGCCGGCCACAGGTGATCTTGTTGTGCACCCGTCGTTTCTCCCGACTTGACCGCTTCCATCAGCTGCTTTCCAGCAGATATCGGCCGGTGCGCGAATTCAGGGGGGGCGGGCGGTCTGTTC
>CAZANL010000706.1:0-2938 GCA_964486115.1 uncultured Planctomycetota bacterium | reverse complement strand
GTTCGCAGATCGATTCTCAGATCCTCGACCTCTTCGAACCACACCTGGGGGATCGCAGGCGCCAGCTCATCGGCATAGCGGTTGGCCACCTGATCGATCAGCTCGTCAGCCAGAACTATCACCTGCTCCAGATTGGCTTCTTCGACGGGCAGCCAACCTCTCTGCTTCAGCGCCCCGAACAGAAAATACTGCACATCGTGATACAGGCTCCCCCGGGTCAGTGGATCCATCACCTCGATACTGGCCGCCTCTTCGCGAGCCCGCAGTCCAAGGACCGCGTACAACAGAAACCGGTACGGACAGCTGGCGAACTTCTGGAGCGATGTGGGTGAATAGCTGCGCAGGGTGAGACTGCGCCGAGCCAGGGCTTCCCTGGCGTCCTCGTGGGGGTTGTAGATCCCATCCGCCTTGCTCCAGCTGGGATCCCAGCGCAGATGCCGATTGCGCAACGAACGAGCCAGGTGTGGATTGGCCTGGAGCAAGAACCGAGCCCGCCCCTTGATCTGCTCACTACCCCCCCCCATCAGCGGGCCCAGTGTCGCCAGGTCATACTCCGTCTGGTCAAGTGCCTGGCACGGATCGGTCGGAGCCGGCCAGCCCAGCTGAGCGTCGACCGCTTCGGCCGCCCGTTTTTCGAGATCGCGTACATCCGGGAGCTTGCCTTCGGCCGAGCGCAGGACATCCAGTGCATAGAATGACGGAACTCGTGCACGGCCTCGCATCACGTCGACCCGCGGATAGGAGACGACCAGCTGTTGCTCTGCCGCGCTTGCCGCGATCCTCAGCAGCAGACGTTCACGGCGACCTTGCTCGTCCAGATCGGGGAGCTCGGCATCCAGCGCTCGACGATGCTCGTCCAGCAGCAGGGGATCCTCCGCGATCTTGGCCGGAAAACTGCCCTCGCACATTCCCGGAACGAAGACCGTGGCAAAGCTACGACCTCGCGCTTCCTCCAGCGTTCCGACGAAGACATGGCCGTAGCAACGACTCGGCCCGGACTCCTGGAGCAAGCGCAGTCGCCCAGCCAGCACCTCGTACACCTCCGGCAACTGCACCGGACCCACATCGCCCATCGGATCCAGCTCGGCCAGCAGCCCCAGAACCCTTCCTGGACGACGCAAGCTGGTATCCGCCAGCGCGCGCAACGCGGAAAGCCAGGTACCCCAGCTCGCCTGGTCCGGTAGATCCTCGAGGGCGCCGATCAGCGGTAGAGCGAATTCCGTCAGATGACTCAGCTGCTCCAGTTGACGCTCGATCTGCCCCACCCGATAGTCATCCTCGTCGAGTGCACGCAGTCGCACTCGCAGCTCCTGCTGCAACCCATTCAGTCGGCGCTCCCAGCGCAACTTGCCGCCGATGACGGCCGCGTCGACCAGCAAACGCTCCCAGCGGTAGGGTGCGCGCAAGTTACCGGAGAGCACCGCCGTGCTGTCAGTCTCTTCGCTCGGGACGTTCTGCGCAGGCGGCTTCACAGGCGGACAGACAGCCCACTCCTGCTCCGGGCCCGGCGCGGACCAGCCCGGCTCGACTGGGTCGGTCCGAGGAAGCTGACCGAGCGATAGATACTCCGCGAATCGGGTGGCCGAGAGCCCCTCGACGGCGCACTCGAGGAGCGCCAGAAAAGCTCGCCCAGATTGGTCCGGCCGAACGGTCCCCCTGCTGAAATATCCTGGAATGCCAGCTCTACGCAGACACTCCGCAATCAGTGCTTGATAGGTGCCGGGACTGCGCAGCAGGATCGCCATTCGATCGAACGGTGTTCCGGATTGTGCCGACTGCCTCAGCCTGCGCGCGATCTCGACACACTCCCGCTCTTCTCCGCGAGTGGAGAAGAAGGCGATGCTCCCGTCGGACTCTCCGGGCAGGACCTCCCGTTCGAACAGGGTGAGTCGCACCCGCTCGAGGGCTGACCGTGGGGCGACGTCGTCCCCCAGCTCGGCATCACAGCCGAGCAATCTCTCGAGCGGCCCACAGTCGTCGTGAGTCATCAGGGTCGCCAGCACATCCGCAGAACCCGAGACCAACCCCTGATACAGCCCCCACTCGGCGGCGGGTCCGGGCCACACATCGATCAACAACAGCGGCGATCCCTGAAAAGGGGCCTGCTGTTCGCAGACCGCCCTAGCCGCCAGGTCGTATACGATTGCCCGATCGGCCAGCCCTCTCGACTCAAGCTCCTTTTCGAACACGGCGAGGAGCTGCACCAGGTCACGACCCGGCGCACTGCTGGCGAGAGAGCTGCGGTCCACCCGATGCATTCTCAGCTCTAGCAATGTCCTGGCCAGCGCCCTCGAAAAACCCGGTGTCCGCGCCACTGGCCCGAAATAACCCAACGTCCCGTTATCCAGACAGTGGTGTGTGCTGCGAGCACAGAGTGCCTGGACCCCGAGGAAACCGACGGGAGCCAGCCCAGCCTCCGCCATCAAGGGAGTGGCCAGGCGAGAGGCGATCCCGATTGGCGTGGCCCGATGGACTCCCAGCAGCGCTCCCTTCAGCGCTCCAAGAGAATGGAGCAGACAATCCGCGGCACCCCGTGTCGGGGCCAACACGAGCAGCTCGCCCGTGTGGTCTTGCCGGGTCAGCCAGTGTCGGGCCTGCTCGAGGCGAGACTGGCTTCCAGCGGTTCGTATCAGTCGGCGGAGCAGTGTCCTACTTCTTTTTGTTCTCTTCGATCATCTGACGCATACCGTCCGACAGAGGCACCCCGCACCCTCCCTTACCCTGGCAGGTGTTCTTCCCAGCGCAACCCTGGTCGCCACTCCTGCAGCCGCCCTGCTCTTTGCACGAATTCTTCCCGGCGCACGCGTGCTTGCTGGCCGTCGCGCTGCCCCCCTTGCCACTGCAGTCGTTGTGGCCTCTGCAGTCGTTGTCGGCCGTCGTGCAGCCACCCAGGCCCTTGCAGGCGTTCATCCCGTTGCAGACGTTCTTGTCCCCCGCC
>CAZANL010000705.1:0-2938 GCA_964486115.1 uncultured Planctomycetota bacterium | reverse complement strand
CGGCCCGGACACCCTCGAAACGCCCCCCCTGGATCTTCATTGTCATCGTGAAGGGCTCCAATGGGAGAGTCGCGCTATCCAGCTTGATGTCGGTGACCAATGCGCCTTCGCCACTGAAATCCCGCAGTCGGCCGGTTCCATTGGTGAAGACGGCTCCGGAGGCTAACACCAGCTCTATCTCGATCGGAACATCCAGCTCTTCCCGCTCTTGCCGGCGCGTATATGTCGAGAGCGCCTCGAAGGCTTCTTCGTGGATTTCCATTACCGTGCCCTCGGTATGACCAGGCGTGTTCCGACGATCAGGCGGTCCGGGTTGGCGATTCGAGAACGGTTGGCCTCGAGGATCATCCAGTGCTTGGCACCGCTGCCTAGCCGCCGACGAGCGATGGTCCACAGGTTGTCCCCGGCTCTGACGGTGTAATATCCAGACTGGGTGCTTGTTGTGCGTTTGGTGGTTTTCCTGCTGGGGGTCCGGGTTGCTACCCCCGTACGATCCGGTGCGCCACCGTCGACCGCTGGCATGATCAGCTTCTGACCTACTCGCAGATACCGCTGGCTGGCCACCCTGGGGTTAGCCTTCTTGATCAATCTGACGTATCGGTGGCTCTTGTAATACTTTTTCGAGATGCTCCAGAAGTTGTCATTCTCGGCCACGGTATAGGACCCGGCATCTCTCTTGGTCGCCGACCCCAGCTTCCTCGGAGCATCATTGCCTTTCATCACGGGCGCATGTCGCTCGCGAACCTCGAGGTCCCCCTCGGGTCCGGGGCGAACCCTGATCACCTTGGGCGGCTGCCGTCTGGTCGTGCGAGCGAACGTGCGCAGAACTCCCTCAGGGGAAGCGACTTGATTCTTTTTTGTCGTCGCAGACAACTGGGGGATCTTCCTGACCGGTTCGTCACCCTTACGGCCATCGATCAGCAGGGCTGTACCGAGTACGCAAATCAACAAGATCACCAGCGTCAAACGTGCTGAACTATTCATCTATGGCCTCCCTCGCCGTTGGTTTCACCACAGCTCCACCTCACGCTCCAGGAGGACCCCGTAGCGCTGCTCGATATCGGCCTCGATCATCTCGATCAACTCGAGGACATCCTGGCCGGTCGCTCCGCCTTCGTTGACGATGAAATTCGAGTGGATGCGCGAGACCTTCGCACCCCCTACACCCCGCCCTTTCCAGCCCGCCTCCTGTATCATTCGTGCAGCTGGATCCTGCTTTGCGGGGTTCTTGAAAATGCAGCCGGCCGAGGCAGAGGACAGCGGCTGGCTCGCGTTTTTTTCCGCCATGATCTGGCGATATCTTTGGCGCAACCGTGCCGGGTCGGCGGTTGCTGTCAATCGCAGGGTTGCTTCTGCAATTATGCTGCCCTTGAGTCCCGAATCACGATACTCGAAGGTCAGGTCCCTTCTCCTCTCGAGCTCGCCGTCCAGGCCAAGTAACGTGACCGACTCCACCACCTCGCCGATCTCACCGTATTTCCCCCCTGAGTTTTGTGCCAGGGCCCCTCCCAACGTGCCGGGGATTCCCGCAAGAACCTCCAGTCCGGACAGTCCTCTGGCTACGGTTTCCCCGATCAGCTGGGACAGCAGCGTCCCGGCACCCGCCGTGACACGTTTACCGCACACCTTGATGTTGCGCATCGCGCTAAGGCTTAGAACCACTCCCGGTATCGTCTGGCGAACGTACACCAAGTTGGTCCCGCCCCCGACCAGCATGGGCTCACTACCGGCACAGGCTGGATGGGCCAGCAGCACTGCCGCTTCCTCGACGGTCCGCGGGCGACCGTAGAACTCGGCCCGAGCATCGATACCCAGGGAGTTGGGCAACTGGCACATCTCGGAGAGAGCGCTCACATCATCGATCAGGATCACGAAGCCTCCCTCAGTTGTTGACCCAGTCCACGCGCCACGCGATCGACATCCCCTGCGCCCATGGTTATCACCATGTCGCCAGGACCAAGACGATGAACGAGGCTCTTCGGGATCTGATCCAGCTCTTGAATGAATGTCGCCGTGGTTCCTCGTCGGACCAGTTCGGCCACCAGGTCTTCGCTGCCGATCGATTGGATGTCTTCCTGCTTGTCCCGAGCGGCGTAGATCCGCGGGACGATCACCTCGTCCGCTCCCCCTAACGCATCGCTGAACTGATCGAGAAAGATACGGGTTCGACTGTGCTGGTGCGGCTGGAAGACTGCGATCAGACGTTTAGGGCCGTAAGCCTTTCGTACGGCATCCAATACGGCACGGACCTCCGTCGGGTGGTGTGCATAGTCATCCATCACGGTAATGCCACCCATCTCCGCAATCGACTGCAGCCGCCGCACAGCGCCGGAATAATTGGGTAAGCTGCGAATCGCCAATCTCAGTGGGACCCCCACTTCCCGCACACACAAGAGTGCTGCAAGGCAGTTCAAGGCGTTATGCCGCCCGCTCAGGCGTGCCAGGGCATGATCGACGACCTGGCCTCGGTGACGTACTCTGAACCGCACACCACCGCCCTGTATCGGATTGACCGAATCGAGCGACCAATCTGCTGCACATGACTCGCCATAACTGATGACCCGGCAGGCGACTTTTCCGTGAAAGATAGGCGCCGTGGACTCATGGGCGATCAGTACACCGTCTTCGGGAAGTCGCTGCGCGAACTCCACGAAGGCACCCTCGATCTCTTGTAGGTCTTGGTAGTAGTCGAGGTGGTCCTCCTCGATATTGGTAACGATCGCCACCTGGGGTGAAAGGTGCAGAAAAGAACGATCGAATTCGCAGGCCTCGACGACCATGTCGGGGCCCGTGCCCCAGGCCGCAGATCGCCCCAGGGAGGGGATGGCCGCTCCCACCAGATAACCCGGCTGACGACCACATGCATTCAGGATGTAGGCCACCAGGCCAGTCACGGTAGTTTTACCGTGCGTCCCGGCTACCGCAATTCGGCTGGTTT
>CAZANL010000704.1:0-2938 GCA_964486115.1 uncultured Planctomycetota bacterium | reverse complement strand
CCGCTACCTGGCGGCCAAGACCCAGTTCGAGCGGGTGATCGAGGACTTCCCTAAGTCGACCTGGGTCAGCGACGCCAAGCACTACATCGCCTACATGACCCGCGAGGAGGTGACCGTCACCACGCTCGGCCATTTCGACCCCAAGGCCAAGAAGGAGGTGACGATCGGGACGCGCAACCTGAAGGACTTCACGGTCCGGATCTACCCCTTCGACCTGGCTGGCTTCTCCAATGAGGGCAGCATCCTGAGCGACTACCGGATCTCCCTGGGCCAGATCAACAGCGTCTACCACTCGCTGGCGCTGGTCAAGAAGTACGCCGGCAAGCAGCTGGGGCAGTCGAGCCACCGGAGCGGTGATCGGGGAGATCACAAGTACCGCCGCACACCGGTCGTCCTGCCGCAGGTCAGCGGGATCGGTGCGTATCTCGTCGAGGTAGCGGGGCGGCAGGTGACCCGGTACACGCTGGCGGTGGTGACCGACATCGCGCTGGTCAAGAAGCTGGACAAGGACCGCGTCTTGCTGTGGGTCGCCGACGCCCGGACCGGCCAGCCGAAGGCCGGCGCCAAGCTGCTGGTCAAGGAGCGCTACCGGGGCGGCCAGAGGGTCCAGATCAACCGGGGCGTTTCGGACGAGACCGGTGTGGCTGACATCCCCCGGGTCAAGAACTTCTATTACGGCTCGGTGGACGCGATCGCCCACCTGGGCGGCAAGCGCTACGCGCTCTCGGTCGGCGCCTACTCCCACTACCACGCACAGGGCCAGGCGCAGCACCGGATCTACACCTACACCGACCGGCCGGTTTACCGGCCGGGCCACAAGGTCTACTTCAAGGCGATCGTGCGGACGTACGAGAACGGCAAGTACGGTACCGTTGCCGGCCAGCCGGTCGAGGTGCGGGTCCGGGGCCCGCGAGGCCAGGACTTGCTCAAGACCACGCTGCGGACCAATGAGGTGGGCACGATCCACGGCGAGGCGGATCTGGGCCAGCAGGCCGCACTGGGCACCTACTACGTCTACACCCGCATCCCGGGCACGCGGAAAGCCTACTATCACGCCTCGAGCAACCGCTTCCGGGTCGAGGAATACAAGAAGCCGGAGTACGAGGTCACGATCAAGGCCGAGGCGGCCCACATCAAGCTGGGCCAGCCGGCCTCGGCGCGAATCTCGGCGAAGTATTACTTCGGCGGCAACGTGCTCGGCGCCAAGGTCAAGTACCAGATCTATCGCGACAGCTATCGCCATGTCTACCACTGGCCCGGGCCGTACGACTGGCTCTACGGCCGGGGTTACGGCCTGCGTTACATCACCAACCTGTCGTACCGGAACAACTGGTACTTCCATCACGACTACCTTCCGCAGCCGCGGTCGGGCGAGCTGGTCAAGCAGGGCGAGGGACGCCTCGACGACGAGGGCAAGCTGATCGTCAAGTTCGAGACCGCCAAGTACAAGAAGGACTCGCGCGGCGGACTGGACCATCGCTTCCGCATCACGGCCCAGGTGACCGACCAGAGCCGGCGGACGATCACCGGCCAGGGCAGCGTGATCGCCACGCGCCAGGCGTTCACCGTGCATGTCGACTCACGCCAGCTGCTGTACCGGCCGGGGGACCGGACCGAGATCCGGATGCGGGCGATGACGCCGTCCGACACTCCGGTGCAGGCGGCGGGCAAGATCAAGGTCTATCGGATCAAGCTCGCGGGGACCGGGAAGATCGGCCAGGACGGCCACGAGCAGGTGCGGGCCGAGTTGACCCAGGTCCACGAGGACGAGCTGGCGACCGCCAAGAACGGCTTCGCCTTCTATCGCTGGGCGGCCAAGGAGTCGGGGCGCTACCGGATCCTGTTCGAGACCAAGGACTCCTGGGGTGAGGTGGTCCAGGGCTACAAGGACCTGTGGATCGTCACCGACGACTACAACGGCAACAAGTTCCGCTTCAAGGGAATCGAGATCCTCACCGACAAGCGCAGCTACGAGAAAGGCCAGAAGGTCCGGCTGATGATCAACACCGAGCAGCGGGGCGCGCACGTGTTGCTGTGCACCGAGGTGGGGCACGAGATCGTGCGCTACCAGGTGATAAAGATGAAGGGGCGCTCGAAGATCGTCTACCTGACGCTGGACAACGAGCACGTCCCCAATTTCTTTCTCTCGGCGATCAGTGTCTCGGGCGGCCATCTGCTGCGCGAGCGGCGGCAGATGTTCTGCCCGCCGACCGACCGCTTCCTCAACGTCGACGTCTCGACCGACAAGAGTGAGTATCAGCCTGGTGGCAAGGGGCAGATCAACGTCAAGGTGACCGATGACAAGGGGCAGCCGGTCTCCGATGCCGAGGTGTCGGTCGCGGCGATCGACCGGTCGGTGCTCTACATCCAGAGCGACTTCGGCCAGGGTCCGAAGAAGTTCTACTACGGGCATCTGCGCGGTCAGATCGTGAAGACCTATACCAGCTGGCGCTACCGCAGCGGAATCCGCTGGTTTGACCGCCGGACGAAGATCGGACACCGGACACACGGCTACCCCTACGGCTGGCACGGCTGGTACCACATGATGAACCGGGATTTTGACGACCAGCGGAACGAGACGATGGATCGGTTTAGTTTCCGCTTCCGCTCACCGGTGGGGGTAAAGCTAGCTAAAGGGGAGATGAAAAGGAACTCGTCCTCTGCGGGGGGAGCTGCTGGTAAGCGTTCAGCACCGAGGCCTGCAAGTGCAGAAAGGGAGTCCCAGAAGAAGAGTGATCTTGGCAGCAGTTCCAGAAGGAAGGGCGCGGAGGGCCTGATAAAGCACGGTGGCAATCCCGCCACTCCGAAGCAGATCAAGGTGCGCAGCAAGTTTGCCGACACGGCGCTGTGGCGTCCGGTGCTGGTCACCGACGCGAAGGGCCAGGCGTCGCTCGAGATCACCTATCCGGAAAACCTGACCGCCTGGCGGATCAAGGCC
>CAZANL010000703.1:690-2940 GCA_964486115.1 uncultured Planctomycetota bacterium | reverse complement strand
TTGGCCATCGGTACCTGGGTCATGCGGTTCATGTTGACCAGGCGCGTCACTTCACCCACGCGAGGCAGCACGTCGTTGACCGCGTATCCGATCATCACCGAGGTGAACGAGTAGAATAGCGATACCGGCTCGCCGATCAGTCGGCGCCAGCGCCAGGCGCGTATCACGTGGGGCACCAGAGACATCACCACCAGAACGACCAGTGAAGGCCAGTAGGCGGATCGGACATGGCCCCAGATCTCTCCAGGGTTCTCGATCTTGTTGAAGATCCAGACCATCAGGCCCGCGCTGATTCCAATTGGTATGACGATCTGAGCCGTGGATTTGAGCCAGGATATTCTCGATGCGGGGTGTCGTGAGTTCATCGGATGAAGAGACTAACAGGACGACTCCGAAAACAGTACAATCAGGTTAGAGACATGGCTCGGTGATGTTGTGGCTGGCCGCGACCTAGCTGCTGAGCGGAGTTTTTCGGTTGAAGAGATTGGTGATGGATGGATGTGGGCCGATAGGATCCCAATGGGTCCAGGAGCCAGTTGAATTTTGGTGGAAGGCATGTCCGTTTTTCGCGCGGGCCACCTCGATATATCGAGGGCTGCCGAGTCGACGCTCTCGGGTGATGGCTGGCGATCGGGATTCTGGCCGCCCAGGGCTCCTCGAACTCCGGAGAACCTGGTGAGTCGTGTGCTGGCGGTGCTCGGAGGCCGGCCGCTGTTCGAAAAGCCCTACCATCTGACGCGGCCCACATTCCCCCGGCTGGATGAGATCACGCCACTGCTGGCTCGGATTCGTGACTCGCGATGGCTGACCAACAACGGATCGTTCGTTCAGGAATTCGAGCAGCGTCTGGCTCAGTTCCTGGGCGTCGACAGCTGTTCCGCCTTCTGTAACGGTTCCTTGGCTCTGTGCCTCGCGGTCAGGGCGCTGGGCCTCACTGGCGAAGTGATCACCACGCCATTCACCTTCCCGGCGACGCCCCATGCGCTGGACTGGAACGGTATTGTCCCGGTCTTCGCCGACGTCGATCCGGAGACGTTCAATCTCGACCCCGATCGAATCGAGCCCCTGATCACCGAACGCACCACCGCGATCTTGCCGGTTCACGTGTTCGGCAATCCCTGTGATGTCGAGGCGATCGAGCGGGTCGCCGCGAGGCATCGGCTCAAGGTGCTCTACGATGCGGCCCACGCCTTCAACGTGACCTACCGGGGCCGATCGATCCTGGCCGCCGGAGATGCCTCGATCCTCAGCTTTCATGCGACCAAGGTTTTCAATACGCTGGAAGGGGGAGCGGTGGTCTGCTCGGATGAAGAGGTGCAGAAACGCCTCCGCCTGCTGCGCAACTGCGGCATCCTCAACGAAGAGGTGGTTGTGGAATCGGGCCTGAACGGCAAGCTCAACGAGGTCCAGGCCGCCATCGGTCTGTTGAACCTGCAAGAGGTCAGCGAGTCGATCGAGCGCCGAAGAAGGTGTTTCGAGAGGTATCGAGCGGGCCTGGGCGATTTGCCGGGCATCGCGTTCCAGAAATGGTCCGCCGGTGCAGAATCCAACTTCTCGTTTCTGGTGGTCCGGATCGATGCCGATGGCTTCGGTCTGAGTCGGGACGAGGTCTACGCTGCCTTGCGGCTGGAGCGGGTCATGGTGCGCAAGTACTTCTATCCGCTATGTAGCACTTATTCCTGCTATAGCCAGCTGCCCTCGGCTCGATCCGAGCTGCTGCCCGAGGCGACCCGGCTGGCCCGCAGCACGCTCGCCCTGCCGTTGTTCGATTCAATGGAAGATGACCAACTCGAGGCTGTTGTGGATCTTGTTCGGCAACTGCATGCCTGCGCGGTGGATGTGCGGGCCCAGCTGCGGCAGACGTCGGCTGGACAGGGTTGATTGGGCAGGTCGACGAGTGTATGTCTCTTGACAACAGGGGATGATGCGTGACCGGCTCCCCTGAGCAAACGGTGGTCATCGGGGCGGGCCCAGCCGGCCTGTGTCTCGGCTGGAGTCTGGCGCAGGCCGATCGGGAGGTCACTGTTCTGGAGAAGAGCGCGTTCATCGGCGGTCTGGCCAGAACTTTTGAAGAGGATGGCTACCTGCTCGATCTGGGGCCGCACAATATCCACACCGTCCACCAGGAGATCTTGGTCTTTCTCAAGCGGATCCTTGGTGACGATCTGGTGGCCTACGATCCTCGGACCGAGATCTTGTTTCGTGATCGCCGTATCGAATACCCGATCAGGGGTTTTCGGGTCTTTACCA
>CAZANL010000703.1:0-680 GCA_964486115.1 uncultured Planctomycetota bacterium | reverse complement strand
CCTGGTTGATGTTGCCGGCGGGGCTGAGCTTCCTCTGGGCCAAGATAAAGATGGTCGTGCGCACCCCCCGGTGCGATGACTCGTTCAAGAGCTGGATCGAGAACCGTTTTGGACGATTCCTCTACGGTATCTACTTCGGTCCTTACGCAGAAAAGACATGGAAGCTCTCGCCGGCAGAAATCTCCAGCTACGTGGCCGAGAAGCGCGTGCCGGTTCTCAAGATCAGTGACTACATCCGCAGGTTCTTCGGCAGGGCAGCGAAGCACACACATGCTGAATGGTCCTCGGGGAGCTACTACCCGAGGAAAGGCGTCGGCCAGATCTGCAGCGTGCTGGGCAACAAGCTGGTCGAGCGGGGTGGGCGGATCGTGAATGACGTTGAGGTACTGAGCATCGAGGGCTCGGCACGTCGAGTGGAGAAGATTCGCTATCGCCAGGCGGGGGAAATCCGTGAGTTGGAGACCGACTTCCTCTGCAGCAGCATACCGATTGACCAGTTGATTTCGTTGCTGCGGATCGACGTGCCCCAAGATGTCCGGCGCGCTGCGGCCGAGCTGGACTTCTGTTCGGAGGTCCTGCTCTATATCAAGGTCAACCGGGCGCAGGTCTTCGAGCCCGCACTGGTCTATTTCTCGGCCCCCGAGATTCCTTTCACACGGGTCTACAGCGTGGATGCGTTC
>CAZANL010000702.1:0-2955 GCA_964486115.1 uncultured Planctomycetota bacterium | reverse complement strand
CGTTGATGACTTCGTCGCGGATGCTGTTGCGATGGTTCGCCTCACGCTCCACAGCCGCAACTGCGGCACGTTCTGCCACAGCGGCCATCTCAGTCTCGGCTTGGAGACGCTTCCTCTCCAAGTGCAGCGCTGCGGGGGTCCATCGAGTCTTGTGGCGACTGTCCATCTGCGGCAAGGTGGCCTACCCCAGCCGTGTCAGGGAGCCCGTCGAGCACAGCACCGTGTCTGAGCGTGTGGCAGCCTTCGATCCCTTCAAGGCCGGCCTGGCCGCCGGCGCCCGACACGGGGTCGAGGTGGTCCCCTGGATCACCCTCTTCGACGAGATCTTCGAGTGGGCCACGCTGGTTTCCGAAGAGGTTCAGGCACATCCCGAGTGGCAACTGCAGGAAAAAACGGGCAGGCCGTTCCCCGGTATGCTCTGTTATGCGGAGCCGGGGGCCCGGCAGCTCAAGCTGGCCGAGTTGCAGGAGATCCTGGCCTACGGGCCGACTGCGGTCTATTTGTGTACCCGCAGTCACGCCGCCCACAACCTGCCGCGCCCCTTCCCGCCCCGTGACAGTTACAGCCATCACCCGAGGCTTAGCGCGCCGACGCCGGGCTTACGAGCCCGCCAACACGGAGAGCAGCTGACGGGCTTCCTGGCCGAGGTTCGGGCCATGGCGGGGAAAACCCCGATCGTCGCCGGAATCCGACTCCACCCATTGACGGCCATGAACCTCTCGCCTTGGGCCCGTATCGCCCGCTTCTGGCGTCGCTGGCTGGAAGACGGGCTTGTCGACGAGTTGATCGTCGGAGCGGGAGACGACCTGCTGGATATGGACCCCGCAAGCCTGTGCCGCCAGCTGGCCCCGTACCCGAAGAAGAGCTGCTGGGTTCGCCTTTGGGACTGGCGACGGGGGGCCGAAGAAACCGATCCCGTGCCGACATGGCCCCCACAGCGCCTGATCGAGCAAGCCACGGTGCTCGCCGAGGCGGGTATCGACTCGATCACCCTGCACGAGGTCAAGAACGTGATCGAACGGGACCTCTGGGAGACGATCAGCCAGCTCACTTCCAGCTCGTTTTCCTGAAACGAACGCGGGCCCTGTCGAGCGCCAACCCGAAGTGACTGCCAGGTAGCTCGAAAGGCCCGTGGCGCCCCTGACCGACCGTCAAATAGACACCCTCCTTGGTGCGGGTGGCGACCAGGGACAGACGCCCGTTGATCGGCTTGGGGCCCTGACCGATGTAAAGCTGCTGCCATCGACCGCCCTTCCGACGATCGATCCGCAGGACTCCCTGGCGATTGATCAGCGCGGCCGTGTAATCCCGGGCATCGACCCAGTGCAAGGCCAGGCCACCCCAGCCCCGCACCGGGACCTCGAGAGTCGTTGCCAGCCGGGTCACTCGAGCCTTCACGCGACAGATGCTGACCACCCGGGCAACTCCCTGCAGACGCCCCGGCCCGATACCCTCCCACTGATTGAAGACTGGCGCCCAGGTCTCCTGGTTCTGGCGCAGCCAGGCCACCAGTGTTTTGCGTAGCTTGGCCGGGTCGCCAAGGTGCTGGCGAAACGGCAGCCCCGGCGACACCCCGCGATCCAACTCCGCGCGGAGCCTGGCAAACGCAACCGGGTGCTGCGAGACCAGGTATCCCACGAGAGCCCAGCCCAGGGGTCGCGGGGTCGAGCGACTGCTGATCTCGCGGGCCAGGTTGATTTTTTCGTTCTCGAGCAACTTCAGCGCCGCCGCGGAATAGTCGGAAAGAGAGAGTGTGGGAATCACTCCGAGCCGGAGTGTCTCACCATCCCAGGTGTGACGCCCGAGATGCTCGGCGAGCCCCTCGACATACCACGCAAAAGGCGGGCAACGGTTGTTCGTACGGGCCAGAAAATGGAACTGATGTGCCGCCTCGTGAATCAGCAAAACACGGGTGTAGTAAATCGTCGGCTGGCGATAGAGATATACCGACTTGCTCCTCGTCCAGTAATAGCCTCCCCCAGGAGGTACCGAAATGCCATGGGAGCGCAAGACCGACGCCCAGCGCTTGCGCGTTTCGAAAAAACGGACCTCCAGCCGCTCCCATGGCGCGAGCTTTGGAGCTCGACCAAAGAATTTCTCCAACTGGAGATACGCCTTGTCGAGAACCTCGAGGGCCTCCCGCGCCTCCTGCTTGGGGCCATCCCAGTAAAGCCGATAATGCCGAGACTCGACGATCTCTCCAGCCGCCAGGGGCCAGACTAGCCAGAGCACCGAGAGGAGGACCAAGCCCCTCACCTCCACTGACTCTTTCCGGTGTCGAATATCACGGTTCCGTAGCGCTGCATGCTCCTCGGATGCAGCACTCGGTGGGGGCCCTTGCGGTCGACCTCGATGCGGTAAGCCCAGACCACCAGCTCGGTGCAGTAGAACCGCTTCTGAGAGGGCAGTCCGATCGTGCCGAGGAAGTCGTACCCGGCTCCTCGTTTGCCGCGAGCACGTTCGACCGCCGAAACTCCGGCCTCGATGCTCCAACGGGTCGGATGAATCAACTGAACCCGCTGGGCATCGGCAATGAAGCGCTTCATCGGCACTGCCCGAACCTGCGGAGAGACCGCCTCGACCACCTCGCCTCGCTGCAGATCGAGAATCCCCGCATGCGTCAGCTCGGACATCGTCGCGGTCGAGACCACGCGATCGCCGGCATGGGTGCCAGCGAGGACGAGCCAGTCCCCCTGCCGGCCTCGCTCTCTGATCGCTTTCAACCAGGCGGAGACCTCGGCACGGCGAGCGGCAGATGGCCCGCCGCAGCCGACCAGCAATGCCACGAGCAACAGGCTAGGCGCGATGCGTCTCAATCCACTGCACTCCAAAATCGACCAGCGGACGCTGGCGCAGCAGGACCGCCTCGGCGCAGGCCACGGACCCGGTCTGTCCGCTTCCGTAGTCGGCCCCAAGGGCGGCGAAGTCGGCACTGTCCGTGGCCTGGTCTTGATA
>CAZANL010000701.1:2067-2963 GCA_964486115.1 uncultured Planctomycetota bacterium | reverse complement strand
CTTGCGGCGTTTGTGGGGAGTGTGGCACTGGCGTTCCGGGCTGGTCATCCTTTGCGCGTGTGGGTTGTGCGTTCTCGAGTTGCTGCCCTGGAAGCCGTTGTACGGCCGTCCAGTCCTGGAGGGCCTGGCCGACCAGAGGATGCCGGTCGCCGACAGCTGGTGGTGGCGCCTGCAGCCGTGGTCTGCGCGCTGGCAGGTAGCCCTCGTCCAGACGCTCGAAGAGGGCAAGCCGATGCCGCCGATGACCAGCACCGAGGCGTACAACGTCGGGCTGTTTTTGGGTAGCAACTTCGAACCGGTCGGCGTGCTGCACCGGTTGGATGCAGCAATGCCTCGAACAAGCGCGGAAAAGGTCGCGGCCGGCTACGGCTATGGGGCGGGCTGGAACCTGCGGGGCGACGAGCTGCTCACTCAGCTGGCCGATCAGGAGGGTCCGCTGGTCAACCATCTATTGTTTGGGTTGGGTCATGCACTGGCGGAGCGGTACTGGCTTGAGCTCGATGGATGGCTGAAGAAAGCGCAGGATCAGCTGACGCGCGAGCAACACCGGCGACATTTCATCCGGGGTATGGGGTTTGGGCATGGCCTACGGTTCTGGTTCGCACCCCAGCGTATATGCGAGATTCGTGACCTGGTTCCACAAGAGCACTGGCTCGATTTCTATTTGGGGCTCGTCCGGCGCTTGTGGCAGGATCATCCCATACCGCGTCAAGAGAAAGGCCTGCTGGCGTACCCACTCGCCACGCGGGAGTTCCCGGCCGAGTTGAGCGGGCATGCGCAGATCGAGATCCCGGCCTTACTGATGCACGAGGGCAATCTCCGTCGGCTTCCCGAGCGGGGGGAGGTGATCGACGGCGGTCAGCACCCGGCCTATGCGGGGTATCATTTCCGCGCTC
>CAZANL010000701.1:0-2057 GCA_964486115.1 uncultured Planctomycetota bacterium | reverse complement strand
GTCTGGCTGCGCTATGCCACGCAGGATCCACGGCCAGTCAAGATCCAGCTGGACGGGCAGTGGGTCATCGGGCCTTCGGCGGGGCTGGCCACCGGTGGGTTTACCCGTGAGGCCCGGCTGTGGGTTCGGCTGCAGTGTCTCTATCTGTCAGAGGGAGCGCACCAGCTGGGTGTTCAGGCGGTCGGTCTCTTTCCCCACCTAGCTCAGATACGACTGGTTGCGGACCATTGAGCCCACACCCGCCCGCCTCTGGCTGGGCTCCTGGTGTTGCAGAGGGGTGGGTGGTGAACGCTAGAGCCGGTCGGGGTGCTCCGGTGGAATGTGTACGAGAACCTGCGAGGGCCGCGCGGCGGGATCGAAGGCAATGGCCAGCAGCTGATCGGCGACGTAGGCCGGTGAGTTGAATGCCTCCCGCTCCTGGTACCCCAGGAACCGGTCCTTGGCCGGAAATCGACTCGCCGATGTCTGCCTGATCGCCGCCATCATCTGCGTGTCGACAATTCCGGGACCGACAGCATGCACTCGCAGCCCGGCATCCTGTTCCTCGAGCGCCAGGCAGCGTGAGAGCTGGTTGACTGCGGCCTTGCTGGCGCCGTAGGCGGACCAGCCGGCAAGGGGGGCGACGGCGGCTCCTGACGTGAGGTTGAGCAGGACGCCACCGCCCCTGCGTGATCGGACGTGACGTGCATAGGCTCGGGCGCCGAGCAGGGTTCCCATCACGTTGACGTCGAGCAGCCGCTGCAGCTCGTCGGTCGGGCAGTCCCGCAGTGGGGCGACGGGGTCGAGCATTCCCGCGTTGTTGATCCAAAGTTCGATTGGACCGAACCGGCTGACAACCGCTTCGGTGAACTGCTCGAGGGCGTCGGCGTCGCGAATGTCGAAGGCCGCTGTCAGGCAGCGTTCACTTTCCGGGATGGCGCTGCGCGCGCAGAGGCCGAGCTTCATTCCTGATTCCGCGAAGCGCCCAGCGGCTCCCTCGCCGATGCCCCGGCTGGCGCCGGTGATCACGGCGACGCGATCGGTGTAGTCCATGCTTGCTGCCTGCTATCTGATCGGGAAGGTTCTGAGAAATGGTCGGTGCGCCGGATGACGGCGTCCGCATCCAGGTAGGAATGATAACCGACCTGGGCCCGTGGACAACGGTATCGGGGACGGCATCCTTGGCGCCGAGCTCGACATCTGGGGCTCGGCGTGTGGAAAATGAAGAAGGCACCCAGGCTATTGCTAGCCCGGATGCCTCCAACCGCTCAAGAGTTGGTCTTACGGCGCACTTGGCGTTCCACCCGGAACGTTACAGCCGCGCTAGTCGCGGTGGACGAAGCTGCCCTTGTTCTGTGTCGCCAGCTTTTTGAGGAAGTCGAGGTCGAGCTCGCCGGCCTTGCCCACCCCGATCACGTGAATCTTGATCTTGCGCAGCTTGTTGCGCATCCCCAGCTCGGTCAGGATCTTGGCCGTGTCCTTGATTCGTCCTGCGGTTGGTACTCCGTCGGTCAGGAAGAAGATCGTGTCCACGCCCGCCTTGTAATTGCGCTTCAGGCTGGAGCCGGCGAGATTGAAGCCCTTGTAAAGCGCGTCGAAGATGTTGGTCCCGCCATCCGGCTTCAGGTTATGGACCCAGGCGCGGGAGCGGTTCTTGGCGCTGCTCGTCGCGCTGACCATGCTGTTGCTGTAGATCTGCAGCTTGTGGTTGAAGGTGATGATGTTGTACTTGACCTTCTTCGACAGGCCGCGGAGCGCTTTTTTCAACTCGTACTTGGCGACGTCCAGCTTCGTCCCGTTGACTGGATACTTGTCCTGCTTGCCCTTGCCACCCGTTCCTGAGATTTCCAGGTCGCCGCGTGCGCGGCCGGCTTTTTGGCTCATGCTGCCCGACACATCCAGGATGAAGCAGATGCGGTTCGAGCGAATCTCGATCCCGTAGAAGGTGGTCGTCCGCCCGCCTTCCTTCTTGTCCTGCTGCTTGGCTTTCTGGGCGATCACCTCTTGAAGGCGGTTCTGGTTGGTCTCGTACCAGCTCTTCCAGCTAGCCGGATGACCCCCGAAGGAATATCCCGTGA
>CAZANL010000700.1:0-2965 GCA_964486115.1 uncultured Planctomycetota bacterium | reverse complement strand
GCCGCCGCGGAGGCGGGCCTGTACCAGCTCGGTTTCGTGTACCAAGGCCAGGGAGCCAAGCTGTTCAAGCTGACGACTTATCTGCCCGTCAGCGGCAAGAATTGAGACGACGAGCCAGAGCGAATCTCTCGCATCGCGGCGGCGCTGTTGACCGTCAGCGGACATGTCACGAGGGCCCGGACGACGCCAGCCACGCGCAAGCTGGCGAATGGTGTTTGGGATAGCCTGGGCCCTGCGGACGGTTGTCTACCCCGCTCAGCTGGGCTACAGTGATCCCATGAGGAACACACGATTCAGCAGAGCGATCTATCGAGCCAGTGTAGTGCTCGGACTGTTGCTGGTCGGAGCGGTGATGGCGCAGGACCGTTCCGCACGGGAGCGGGGCCAGATGCCCATTCCTGCCGTCGAGGACATCACCCGGATCGATGCCAAAACGCCGGCGAGCCGGAAAGACCGCCAGTTCACCTGTTACCTGCTGGCGACCCAGCCCCATCCGGTAGCCAAGAAGGGCTACGTCATCCTGACCGATCACCAGGAAGAGGCACCCCTGGCTTCCTTGAAGCGGCTGGCCGAAGCCCGCAAGGGCGAGCTCGTCCGAGTCGCCGACCTCTCCACCGTGCGCAAAGACGCCGAGGCGTGGTCGAAGCTCAAGACGATGTTAGGCCAGAACCCCCCGCGCTATGTCGCGATTGCGCCTCGGATGGAGACCTACGGCGAGAAGATGCTCTGGAGCATGCTGGATCTGCTCAGCGGGATAGACGACGATCCGTCTCTGGATGCCTACCCTGGTATTCTCGTCGCTCCCGACCAGGAGGCCTTCGATTCCTTGATCACCCAGTCGATCCAGTTTCGGCCCCAGACCCGCGAGACCTTCCGGCCATTCCTCATCGCGCAGGTGCTCAACGGCAGACCGCTGGGCATCCGCTCACTGCAAAAAGTCGGCATCATGCGCCGTGTCTTCGGCGATATGGGCTACTCCACGCCCGCCTTCGTCATGCTGAAGGCCGGGGGCGCCAACCAGCGGAAGATCACCGCCGACGATGTCTGGTACGAGGTGGAGCCGGACGCGAAGAAGATGCTCCAGGCCTTGCCGGCCAAGGCGCGCAAGGCGCTGGAAGAATCCTCCCTCGTCGTCACCTATGGTCACGGCACTCCGGGCATCGTCTGCAGCATCGAGGTGGGCGCGTTCAAGTCGATCGACATGACCGGCAAGATCGTGATGAGCGGCTCCTGTTTCTCCGGGGCGCCCCGCACGTGGGATATCCCGCTGCCTTCTCGGATCAAGGACGGTCCGGAGAAGGAACGGTTCCTGATGAGAGCGGTGCAGAACGGAGCCACCATCTCCTTCGGCCACATGAAGTTCAATGGCGGGTTTCCCTATCTCTATCCGGTCCTGGAGCACTGGCTGCAGGGAGGCAGCGTGGGAGAAGCCTACCAGCGGATCCTCAACGCAATTCTGGCCCGCTTGAAGAAGACTCCCGCGGATGTCCTCGGCGGAGACCGTCGCGCCCTTCTGGCCGGCAACATGATGCTCTACGTGGTCATCGGCGACCCAGCGCTGAAACCGTTTAACGGGGTCTTCTCCCCCAAGTCCGAGAAACGCTAGAAGAAAACCAGTCGCTCGTTCAATAGACCTGTCCGGCCGGCTCGTACCCGACTGTCGAGCCCCGTAGCGGGTCGCCGTATGGGATGTCCTTCAACTCCATCACCGTGACGCTCGGCGCTACATTGCCTGCCGCATCCCGATCAATAACAGCGAGGAAATAGACGCCTCGAGATGTCGGCCTGATTTCAAGGAACAGCGAGCGCCGCCAGAGGTGGACCCAGTTGACGTCCTGGAACTTCTCGCCGAAGACCACGTTGGTCAACTGGATGTAGACCCGTGAGGAGAGCAGGCGAAACCACGTATAGTCTGCCCGGTCGATCCGCGCTCCGATCACGATGTCCGCACTCGGGCGAGGGAAAGGTGATGGGGTTGGCCGCCTATGGCACGCCACGGTTCGCGGAGGCCTTCGAGCAGATCTTGGAATGCCGGCTGGGGCCCCGGCCCACCTGATCCCACCTTCGGCACGTGCCACTTGACCGACCCACCGCGAAGATCCCGCATCTCGCTCATATTCATGTTCAACATGATGAACTCCTAGCATTCTTGTATCATTCTTAATGAGATTGAAAAAAGTGCTATTCGCCTTCGCCCTGGCTTTTGCAAGCAGTGTGCCAAGTCAGCAATGTGAGGCCTCAGTTGCACTAGCGATGAACGGCCCCACCTCAGGTCCTGTAAGGAAGCTTGGCAGTGTAAGGTGATTTTCCTTCGGGCAGTGCTCCGAGTCGCCAGGATCGTGATTCGAACCCGCCCCGGGACAGCGACCCGACCGTCTACGGGTCGATGGCAGGTGCCC
The DNA here is from genome assembly GCA_964486115.1 of uncultured Planctomycetota bacterium. Classification (GTDB taxonomy): domain Bacteria; phylum Planctomycetota; class JACQVV01; order JACQVV01; family CAZANL01; genus CAZANL01. The sequence continues at coordinate 566 of CAZANL010000700.1, read as the reverse complement.
GGCCGGGAGCCGGGCATTGAACCTGCGGTCGGGCCATCCAGGACAGAGAGGCAGATCAAGGGGTGCCCTTGGTGATCACCACTTTGCGCTGCAAGTCGATTTCAAGCAGATCCCCGTTGTTGACCCGAGCATATTTGGCGTCATTGAGCTCGAGCGGTGACCGGACCGCAAGGTTGCTTGATCAGGAGGATCTTGGCATCCTCGATCGTCACCGTTCCCGATTGATCTGCAGGCTCCGTCAGGGAATAGCTCGATATAATCGCCGAAGCTTTTGCTTGAGTTAGCCTTTGCAGTAACGGACAAGGGAAGGCGATGGATACTTCCATGTCTCGAACTGGGTATGTGGGTGCACGGCACAACAGCGATCTGCACGGAAGCAGGAGGTGTTCGTCGAAATCGCGGGTATACGGGCAATGAGCCAACAGCGAATCGGGTGCTTGCGAAAGGTGATAGCCGGGCTTTCCGGACTGTTGCTGGTGGGTCTTTTGATCTGGGCCGGGGTCAGTCTCGAGGAGGCGTCCTGGCTGTCGCGTTTGGAGCCCAGGAGTTCAAGCCGGTCCACCCGC
>CAZANL010000699.1:0-2980 GCA_964486115.1 uncultured Planctomycetota bacterium | reverse complement strand
ATCCGTTGAAACCCTGACCCTGACGGTGCCGGAAGGGACCGGCGTCAGCTGGCAGATCACCCTGGATCGACCAATCAGCGCGGCGCAATTCGTCCGCGACGGTGAGGAGCCGATGGCCCTGCAAGTCCGTGAAGACGGTCGCCAGGTGACATTCACCGGCGGGGTGTCCGACTCTCGGGGCTACAGTTTCTCGTGGGTTGAGAAAGAGCACGGGTTCAGCTTCACCAGCCAGCGCTTCTACCTGCAGGTCGCTCCGGATCAGGCGCCCCGGGTCGAACTGACCTCGCCTTCTGCAAACCTGGTCGCGATGCTCGGTCGCCCGCTGAGCCTGTCAGTCCGCGCCCAAGACGATCATGGCATCGGCTCGACGATGGTGGCTTACCGCGTCAACCAACACGAGGAGAAGACGGCCGACCTCCAGGACCCGACCCAGAGCGGTCAGGGCGACCAGCCAATCGATTGGGACTACCGCGTGGCCTTGCCCGACCTCACAATCGGCGACACCGCCTCTTTCACGATTCAGGTCAGCGACCGATATCCCGGCCCCCAGGGTCCGCACATCGTCCGGTCCGAGACGCGGCGCATCACGTTCCTTTCCAGAGAGGAATACCTGGAGCAGATCGAGAAGAAGAAAGACCGCCTGCTGTCCCGCGTGCATACGGTCTATCGACAGCAGCGTGCGGCTCATGAGGTTGTCCGGAACCTCGCGCCGGCCGGCGACGGGTACACGCAGGCCTGCCAGCTGGAAGCCATCCGCCAGGAGATGACGCGTGATCAACTCAAGGAGATCACTGCCCAGATGCAGGTCTTACTCGACGATCTGGCCGCAAACAACGTCTCTGATGCGGCCGAGGGCGAGTCCATTGAGCAAGTGCGTGTTGCGTTGCTCGATATCGGGGATACCCACATCGCCAGTGCAGCTTCCCAGCTCCGAGCCCAGTCAGGAGCAGCCTGGGACGATACGGAGCAATCGCCAGACCCCTCGTCTGCTGCGCGTGCGGTCAACACGGCCGCCCGCGAACTCGGCAGTCTGGTCTTGCTTCGGTCCATTGACTCGGCTCAGGAAGTCTACGCGCGGGAAGCTCGCATGCTGGCGCGTGTCCAGGCAACCATGCGCTGGCGCACCGTCTCGGCTGAGTCGGGCGATGCGGCAATGACGCGCGCGAAGGAGCAAGACGAGCTCGCCCAGTGGACCAACCGGTTGATCTCGGATCTTCAGAACGGCATGCGTTACGACAAGCGGCCCTTGGCCGTTCTCCGACTGGTCCGCAGTGTCAAGGACTTGCGCGGGTCCCGGACCGCAGAAAGGATGCGCGAAGCTGGCGAATTGATCCGTCAAGGTCGGGCCGACCAGGCGGCGGACCTCCAGGCCGATTTGATCAGGACCTTACTCAACGCGGAATTCAGCGTACGCCTGAGCGGGGCCTATTCGACCCTGATGCGTACCCGGGACCAGATGCGTGCCCTCGCTAGAGACCAGTCCCAGCTGCGTGAAGAGTGGGCCGGTATGTCAGCTGAGGCTGTCGAGGAGCATCAGGTCGCTCTCACACGGGCACAGACCCTGCTCCATAAGCAGCTTGTAACCATGCTGCTGCCGTCGGTCCCCGCACCGCGTGCGCGGTTGTTTGATGAAACCCTGCCGCAGGCGCCCCCGGTTCAGGCCCTGTGGGCACAAGTGGCCCGCGCGATGGCTGAGGCCTCAGAACAACTTGAGGCGGGCGATATAGAAGAGGTCACGGCCGTGCAGCGCAAAGCAGAGCAGGCGCTTGCTGTGCTTGTAGAAAGCGTGGACGAATGGTCAATGGAATTGGGGCTTCAGACCCAAGGCGTCAGCACCCTTGTGGCGGCAACAAGCGAGCGTCTGTCGTTCATCGAGGAATACGAAGCTAGGGTGATCGATCTGTTAGAAAAAACAGACATTGCCGCGGCCGAGAAGAAGGACCTTGACCGTCTGGCGGAACCGCAAATGCTGCTGGCAGAGGAGGTGATTGCGTTCAAGAACGATACCTTGACGCAGAACCATGACGGGACGGACCAAGATGTCCCGCCCCTGCTTAGTAGGCTAGACCGAGCTGAGCGTGCGATGCGTGATGCGGCGGAATCGCTAGAACGCAACTCGGCCGACTCAGCAATTGAGCAGCAAGAACTGGCAGCCGATGCCCTAGCCGAGGCTTATGCGATCGTCGTGGCACAAAACGAACGCCTCGGCCTGCTGCAGGACCTGCTCATGTTTCAGCGGTCGGTCGGTTTTGCAAACAGCTACATGACTGACATTGTTGCCGAACAGCGGGACATGATCGTTGCCACCGAGGCGGTTCAGCCACCGGCCACCTCCGACCTGATGCTGGTGTTCGGTAACCTGCGTAGGTGCTTGGATGATGTGGCACCTCTGCTGGACCTCGTGGCCGGCAGATTGGATGCCGGCACGCCGTTGGCCTTCGCCGCAACAGACCTTGATGATGCGATGGACTTGCTGAAGAGCGGAGATAAGCGCGACGTTCTCGACGCCATCGATGCTCAGGATGTAGCGGCGGAATCGCTGGAGCAAGTGCAGACGCTGGTCCTGGCCGTGCAAACACAGACAGGCTACATCGCGGAGATCGTGGAATTCCTGCACCGCTCGGTGGCGGATGCGACCATGCTGGACTATCAGCAAGAAGTGTTGATACAGGAAGCTCAGACCGACGCTCAGGACCAGTTCCAAGCCCTGGCTGAAGGGCAAGATACCCTGTTGGCCAAGGCGCGCTCCTATGGCCAGGCTCTTGAAGTAGCCACGGGGATGCCTCAGTTCACGCAAGCCGAAAAAACGATGCGGGAGGCACTTGACCGTTTGCAAGCGAAAGCCATGCCCGCCGCTGTCGAGCATATGGAGTTCACCCATGCGGCGCTTGCGGAGGACGCTGAAGCGCTGTTCAACGTGATCCGCATGCTCCACGGTCTGCCGGAAATCGAGGTGAACACACATACCGAGCCTGGAGTC
>CAZANL010000698.1:0-2980 GCA_964486115.1 uncultured Planctomycetota bacterium | reverse complement strand
CTGGGCTCGGAATCCTAACTCACTGGTTTTTCCCACTAACCCCGAGCAATACAGTGAATATCGAATTGGCTCCAATCGTATGAACTCATGTTTCAGTTTCTAGTCGATCAAGGGCTCTGCTGGGGCGGGTTGGTGGTAGTAGGGGTGCGCGTGGTATGGTGTGGCGGACCAGTTCCCGTAGACGAAGACTAGTACATCGCCTGTATCTGGGCGTCGAACTGAGTGTAGACGGCCTTGCGCTTGACCTTCATCGTGGGTGTCAGCTGGCCGGCCTCCAGGCTGAACTCCTCGGGTAACAGTGTGAACTTCTTGATCGTCTCATAGCGGGCCAGGGGCTTGGACATTTCGTCGATGCAGCGTCGGTATTCTGCGGTCACCTGGTCGCTGCTCAGTAACTCGGGCCGGCCGCTGGCCGTGATGCCGTTCTGTTTGGCCCAGGCTCGCAGGTTGTCGAAGTCGGGGACGATCAGCGCTGTCAGGTAGTTTCGGCTGTCGCCGCAGACGACGAACTCGCTGATCAGTGGGGCGGTCTTGAAGATGTTCTCCAGCACTTGGGGAGCGACATTCTTGCCGCCGGAGGTGACCAGCAGATCCTTTTTACGGTCGGTGATCTTCAGGAATCCGTTTTCGATTTTTCCCACGTCTCCGCTGTGGAACCAGCCGTCCTCGTCGATCACCTCCTGGGTAGCCGTTTCGTTCTTGAAGTAGCCCTGCATGATGTTGGGTCCGCGTATCAGGATCTCGCAGTCCTCTGCGATGGATATCTCGACCCCTGGAATCACCGGTCCGACGGTGCCGAACCGGAAGGCGTCTGGACGATTGATGCAGGCGACCGGGCTGGTTTCGGTCAATCCGTACCCCTCGAGGATCAGCAAGCCGACATCGAAGAAGAACCGGGCGACAATTGGTGACAGCGCGGCCCCGCCGGAGCACATCATCTTGACCCGTCCCCCGAATCGGCCTCTCACCTTGCTCAGAACGAGTTTGTCGGCGAGTTTGTGCTGGAACGCCAGCCAGCCGCCGACCGGTTTATCGGCGAGCAAGCGGTCCGAATGTCTGTGGGCAACCGCCAGGGCCCAGCGAGCCATCTTGCCCTTCAGGCCGCTGGCTGCGTCCATCTTGCTCAGCACCGCGTTGTGAACTTTCTCGTAGAGCCGGGGAACGCTCATGAAGATGGTCGGTCGGACTTCTTCAAGGCTGGGTACGACCTGCTCGATGCTCTCGGCGTACCAGATCTCCACGCCCTTGTTGAGCATCATGTACCAACCCGCGGTTCGCTCGAAGGCGTGGCATAGCGGCAAGAAGGACAGATGTCGATCTTCTGGGCCGATCGGGATCACTTCGCCGGCAGAGATGACGTTCGAGGTGAAGTTCCCGTGGGACAGCATGACGCCCTTGGGCGGCCCGGTCGTGCCGGACGTGTAAATGAGGCTGGCCAATGAATTGGCCGTGAGGGAACTCGTCGCCTCGTTGAAGTCGAACTGGCTGGCCTGTGCGGCCTTGGATTGCAGGTCGGCCAGCGAGATTTCTCCTTCGTTAAGTTCCCCCGGGGGGTCGAAGATGATCACCGTGGCCAGTTCAGGGAGCTGGTCGCGTATCTGGCGTATCTTGGCCAGCAATTCGTGATGTGATACGAAAAGGGCGCTGCAGCCCGAGTTTTCGAGGATGTACTGGATTTGCGGTGAGGTGCTGGTGACGTAGATCGGTACGTTGATCGCGCCAAGGCACATTATCGAGAGGTCGGAGATGGCCCATTCCGGGCGGTTCTCGGCGATCAGGCCGACCCGGTCACCCTTGCGGAGCCCAAGCGCGTGCAGGCCGGCGCTCGTCTGTTGCACCGTCGACAGCAAGTCATTGTAACTCAGCGACTTCCAGCCGTCCTGCTCCTTGCGGAAGAGGAGGGGCTTGTCACCAAATTTTGCCACGCGGTTTCGGAAGACCTCGGTGAGCGTGTTTTCCTGTGTCACTCCTGGGACTTCTTTTTCTTGAGCAGGGACTCGAGGTTGGTGATGTCGTCCAGTCCGGCCTGGACGGCCTCGACATTTTCAGCCTGGATGGCCTCCCAGATCTCTTTGCGATGTACTGGGATGTCGCGGGGAGCTTGTATCCCTAGCTTGACGGTGTCTCCCTTGATGTCGACCACGGTTATGTGAATCGAGTCCCCGATCACTATCACCTCGTTTTTTTGGCGACTGAGGACGAGCATTACCCAGTTTGGCCCTTCTCGCCCTCCTCGTAGATCAGGTGGCGGGTAGAATAATTGCCTTCCAGCAGTACCAGCTGCTTGGCCAGCCGGGGTTCCGGGTTGAACACCAGGGGCCCTTGCAGGTTGGCGGTGACGCGGGTCGGGAATTTCCGCACGACGACGATCGTCTTGACATCGCCCTGGTCCAGCTCGCTAAGGTCGATCGATGCCAGGTCGATCTTCCGCACAGCGACTTGGTAGGAGGGAAGAAACAACAGTGGGTTGATCAGGGGGAAGGCCAGGTGTGGTTGCTGTGTGGCCTGGATCCACTCGAATTCTCCACCTCCTGGGTGCTTGAGTAGGGCGTACTGGCGTATCGTGCCGAAGCCGAGGAGGCCCTCGGGAAAGGTCCAGATGTCGGTCTCCTCGACCTCGATCTCGCCAAATCTGGTGGTCTGTAGTTGCATGAAGATCAGGAGTGTCTCTGCCAGTGGGACTCAGGTCAAACCTGGGTCCGGAAAAAAAACAAAAATAAGAGTAAAGGTTTAAGCCCCCGGGGTCGATGAACTGATGTCGGAGGAGTTCTGGGCGGTGCGGCCTATAGCACTTCCCCGACCCGGACACGGATGTCCGGAACGACTGACTGATAGGATTGTGGCTCACGGAGGGGCCATGATTGTCCATATCGGCGGTTTTGGCCGTCGACTTGACACAAGACTAGATCTGTCTCGGAGCCAGCTAGACGCATGGAGCGTTCTTAGCGCAAAGGCGAGCAGATTTGGCCGGCGGAACTGC
>CAZANL010000697.1:0-2993 GCA_964486115.1 uncultured Planctomycetota bacterium | reverse complement strand
CATCGGTGGCTGCTCGGTATCGACCGCCTTGGACCAGCGGGTTTTGCCAGTTTTGGCGTCCAGCGCCTCCAGGTCGAAGGTCGCCGAATAGGCAAACACCAGCCCCGAGCCGTGACCAGCATACGCCAGGTCCTTGCGCTGCCACAGGGGCGTCAGCATCGGACCATAGAGCGTCAGCTGGGTGTCGGTCTGAACGATCCCCCCTGGGCCCGAGGGAATGAAGCGGCTCTCACCCGTCAGCCTGATTTTCTTGGTTGGCCGCCCAGTAACACTGTCGATTCGGTGCAGAGAGCGGCCCTTGTCACTCGCTTCGAGGAGCAGGATCTCCTTGTGTCCGATCCAGATCGGGAGCCGGATGTTCTGGTCGGCTGGCGAGGACCAGTTCTTGGCCCCGGACTTCGGATCGAGACAGTGGATAGTGGCGTTGCCGGTGAATGAGAGAAAATCTTGTCGGTTGATTGGTACGACAGTGACGGGCTGGAACTGGGCGATGACACCACCGGGACTTGCCGCGAGGCGGCGGCAGACATGTCCCACGGGGGGCTTGTAGGTCCAGACGATCCGGCCGGTATTCAGGTCACAGCCGGCGACTGTGCGGCTGCAAGCAACGATCGCGATCTGATCCACGAGCAGGGGAGGCACGGGAGATGGAATGTCGGGCAAGGCCAGCTCTCGGAGCAGCTTGCCCGACGCCGCATCGATAATCAGCAGTTTTTTCTTGTTGGTCGCGACCACCAACTGCTCTCCGTCAAGAGCCGGTGGGAGGTAGGTCACGCTCTTCGACTTTGTCTGCCAGATCAACTCGCCTTGGGGTCGCGTCAAAAAGTAAGCCACCCCAGCGGTCGCCAGTATGGCCGTCGCGATTGCAATCACCCGGAAGGAGTAACCAGCCAGCGAGGTCATACGCTTGGCTCGCTCGAACGGGGTCTGATCGACGACAGCAGGGGCCCATTGTTCCTGGGCCTGCGATTTGCACGAGGTACTGCAGAAGTAGCCCAACTCCTCCAGGCAGGAGCGACACAGGGCAGCCTGGCAGATCTGGCAGGTACCGGAGGTCGGTGGTTGACCGGGGTGTCGGTCGCAACTGCCGCTGACCAGGCCAGGGGCTATGACGGGGACCTGAAGTTGTTCCTCTGCACTGGCGGGGATCGGGACCAGAGTTGCGCAGCCCGGGCACTTGAGGTGTCGCCCAGCATGTTTTGGCTTGACCTGGAAGAGCTTCCCACAACGGCAGTTTACGCGAATGGACATGATTGCTTTATGCGGTCCAGAGAGCATATCAGTGGTAAGATGCGTCGACAAGCGACCTGATGAGAGCCATTGTCTTCGAAGAGTTCGGCAATCCCCTGGAGGTGCTCGACATCCAGGAGGTGCCGACGCCGGAGCCCGGTCCGGGAGAGGTCCGGGTTCGCATGTTGGCTGTTCCGGTTAATCCGTCTGATCTGTTGGTTGTCCAAGGAGCCTATGGCCGGTTGCCCGAGTTGCCGGCGATTCCGGGGTTCGAGGGCGTCGGTGTCGTCGAGAAGAGCGGTGGCGGTTTACTTGGCTGGCGGGTCAGGGGCCGACGGGTTGCGGTGCTGAACGGCGCTGGCGGCAATTGGTGCGAGCATGTCGTCATTCCCGCCAAGCAGGCTGTCCCGGTGCCGGATGACCTTTCGGACGAGCAGGTTGCTACCTTCTTCATCAATCCCGCGACCGTGGTAGCGATGATCAGCCGCGTTCTGGCGGTGCCTGCCGGGGCCTGGTTGCTGCAAACAGCAGCGACATCCACGTTAGGGCGGATGGTCGTTCGCTTTGCCAGGTCACAAGGAGTGCGCACCATCAACGTGGTGCGTCGTGACAATGCCGCTGAAGAGCTGCGAGCGCTTGGAGCCGACGAGGTTGTCGATTCGTCCAGGGGGTCGATTGCCGAGCGCGTGATGGAAATCACCGGTGGGTGCGGTGTCTGTTACGCGATCGACGCTGTAGGGGGGCAGACCGGGGCTGCGGTCGTGGAAGCGATGGGTCCGGGAGGCAAGCTGCTGCTCTACGGCACCCTTTCGGGAGAACCGATCACGATCGATCCCCGGTCGCTGATGGTCGGTCGCAAGCAAGTCGCTGGCTTTTGGTTGTCGGAGTGGATCGCTCAGCAGAGCCTGGTGACGCGTCTCGGGCTGATCAAGCAGGTGGCAGGGTTGATTCGTTCCGGGGTGCTGGTCTCCCGGATCGGGAGCACCCACGCGTTCGAGCAGTTCGCCACAGCCGTAGAGCAGAGCGCAACTTCGGGGGGCAAAGTCATTCTTCGCATCGGCCAGCCTGCCGGGTAAGATCCGCCCATGTCCCTGAGGATTCACGATACCCGCCTCGGACGGAAAGTCCCATTCGAGCCGATCGAGCCGGGTCGGGTTGGGATGTATGTCTGCGGCGTGACGGTTTATGACATGTGTCACCTGGGGCACGCGCGGGTAATGGTCGTCTTCGACGTGATCTACCGGTATCTGCGTTATCGAAAGTTCGACGTGTGTTACGTGCGCAACTTCACCGACGTCGACGACAAGATCATCCAGCGGGCCAATGAGCTGGGCCAGTCCTGCGAGACGCTGACATCACGGTTGATCCAGGCCTTTCACGAGGACTTCGATCGGCTGAGGTGCGAGCGGCCGACCGTTGAGCCGCTGGTGACCCGGCACATTCCGCAGATCATCGACCTGATCGCCAAGCTGGTTGAGCGTGGCCATGCCTACGAGTCTGGGGGGGACGTCTACTTCGACATCGGCTCCTTTCCGTCATACGGCGGCTTGTCGGGCAGGGCGCTGGAGGACATGGAGGCGGGAGCATCGGAGCGGGTCGACGAGGAGTCGCTCCGACGAAAGCGCCATCCGCTGGATTTTGTGCTGTGGAAAGGCTCCAAGCCAGGTGAGCCGACCTGGGAGAGTGTGTGGGGGCCGGGCCGCCCGGGCTGGCACATCGAATGCTCCGCGATGTCGGCCGAGCACCTGACACCGCACTTCGAT
>CAZANL010000696.1:0-2996 GCA_964486115.1 uncultured Planctomycetota bacterium | reverse complement strand
GATCTGCGTCAGGCCGAGGCGTGGCAGAGCTGGCAGGCAGAGCAGGTAAAATCGGCGAGCCGCAGCGAGGACAAACTCCGCAAGCCCGAGGCGACCTGAGAACGATCTCGCCACCACCCACTTCTACTCTCGAGCGCCATCTGCGCCATCACCGTTCCGGCCCACGATCCGTGCGGCTGCCGGCGTGCGAGGCAGCGAAATCCTCGACACGCCAATGAGGTCGAGCCTCGCAGGGGCGCTGTTTACTGAAACCGGACACTCCACCTGGGACGCTAGGCGCCCCTGGTTCTCGGGCTGCTAGCCCTCCTTCAGCGCCTGGCCGAACGCTTCCCTGATCTTCGCCTTGTTGGCATTCCAGTACTCCCGGAACTTCTGGACCGGGACCTTGCGTTTGGCCGGCTCGCTCCTCGAGTTGAAGTCCGGGGCCTCCTCCATCTCCAGCAGTCCTTCCAGGAAATAGACGCAGTTATGACGCACATTCAACTTCTGGTGGTCCAGCCCCCTCAACAGCGCGTTGACCAGCGCATCACAGTCGGTGGCCTTCATCTTCTCGGGATTGGGCAGGCGCACACCCGAAGCGACCACACCGCGGTACTTCAAGATATCCAGGTTGTTCTCCTTGACTCCCGGAACACCGGTCTGCTTCTTCCACCAGGCATTCCAGGCGGTCTGCTTGTCGACCCAGTCCTTACCGCTCTTGCGCGCGCCGGCCGGCATCGACGGGGTGAAGTACCCGCTCAGCATCATCAGCGACTCTTCGACCTTTACATTGGTCTCCGCGCTGGGGCCGGTAAGGCAGCTGATCAGCATCGTGATGCTGGAGACCCCGCCCCGATCCTCGAGCAGCTGAGCCAGCATATACACCGCCTCGAAGCGTTTCTGCTTGTCATCGTCGGTCTTCGCGGACGAGACCGAGTCGAAGTTCAGCTTCATCGCCTTGGTGATTTGCTCTTCCGGGAGCTCTTTCATCTTCCCGATCTTCTGCAGCGCAATCACCTTCTCCGTATCCTCGGCGCTCAGAATCGCGTTGACCAGCTCGTCGACCGCGTCCCCTCGAGCCGGGATGACGAGCAGCAGCGTGACCAGGACAGTGCAAACCAGATACAGGCAGGACCGCATGTTGTTACTCCATTTATTGGACACCGGGTTGCCCCAGAGTCTAGCGGGCCCGATTTGGGCCGTCAACTACTCCGCTCCGAAGTCGATCAAGGAGAAAACCGCGCATTCGCCCAGCTTGCTACGCCCTGGCAGAAAGCTGAGCTCGATCAGAAATGCACAGGCGTGGACCGTCGCGCCGCTGCTGCGGACGAGCTGGCAGGTCGCGCCAGCCGTCCCACCTGTCGCGAGCAGGTCATCGACGATCAGCACCTGGTCACCTGCACCCACCTGATCCTGATGGATCTCGATGCAGTCTGTGCCGTACTCCAGTTCATACTCGAGAGCCAGGGTGGCGGCCGGCAACTTGCCCTTCTTACGCACCAGCACGAACGGCAGCCCGAGCTTGTAGGCCAGGGCCGCGCCAAAGATGAACCCCCGTGACTCTATGCCGAGGATCTTGTTGATCGGAGCGTCCGCATAGTGCTCGGCCAGTTGGTCGACGGTCCAGCGAAACGCCTCCGGATCGGCGAGCAGCGTGGTGATGTCCTTGAACTGAATACCCGGCTTGGGCCAGTCCGGGACAGTGCGAATGGTCGAGGCGAGTTGTTGTGCATCCATCAGGCTACAGCCCCTTCGCATTGCGTCGGCGACGGGCATTGCTCTTCAGTCCGGTACGCCGACGGCGGCGACCCCGACCACGCCGGTGAATCGGATCGGCCTCCCCATCATCGGCCCCGTCCTCGTCACTTCCTGTGAGCTCCTCGGTCTCGACGGTCTCGTCCTCGTACTCGACCTCATCCGCCTTGGGGCCGACCTGAAAGCGCTTGCCCTTCTCCGCCTTCTCGACCTCCACCAGATTATCGAAGGCCACCCGATGCTCTTCGGGGGCGTCCTTGCGCACTCGGTCGAAGTAAATGTAGACATCGGCAATCTCGATCTGATCACCGTAGTCGATTGCACAAGAGCCCTCGATCATCTCTCCGTTGACCAGCGTCGGAATGCTCGTGCTGAAATCCACCACACGGAATTTCTCGGTCACACCCACCCGCTCGAGGACCGCGTGTTTGAGGTTGACATCGGGATTTCCAATGCGGATGTGTGCTCGACGGTGGCGACCGATGAAGAGTCGATCCACTGGCACCGGGGCCACGGTCAAGTGATCACCGCGAAAGATCAACAACCTCGGCCCCTTCGATCTTTTCCTTCTAGCCATCAGTGGCTCCTCCGTCTCGCGGGCCCGAAAAACTCATCGAGTCCCTATTTGATGCCATTCTTCAGGGCGTCCTGCAGTACACCAGCACCGCCCCCTTGATTGATCGCCTTGCCAAACTTGTCCATCGCGTCTTCTGCAGCTCCCTTGAGCTTCCCCTTGTTGATGCCAGGCAGGGTCAGCATCCACTTCAGGAAACGACTGATCAGCTTGTCGGTCTCCGCGATCGCCTTCTTGACGGTCGGCTTGAGCTCCGGCGAGCAACCACCGTCGTTGTAGTACTTGTTCATCCACGTCCGATAGCGAACGAAGCCCTTGTAGAGCTCGAGACCTTCCTTTGCAGCCAGCTTCTTCTGACTCTTGTACTGTCGAGTAACAGCTTGAACTCTGCTGAAATGCGCCGGTCCCACATCCCTGACGATGCTGATGTAGGCCTCGAGCAAGACCTTCAAGTCCGCATCCATCTTTCGAACAGACATTCGGACCACAGCCTCGAAGACGCTGTCCATGATGGATTTCATCCGCGGCAGGTTCTTGACCGGGTTGGGCTCTTTCATCATCCCGCCGAATCCTGTCATCACCTTCGCGATCGTCTTGGCCAGTAACGACGGATCCTTCTTGCCGTCTCCCGCCTTGATCTCTTCGGCCTTGCCGTCCTGCTTGCTCTTGTGGTCGGGCCCCTTCTGAC
>CAZANL010000695.1:0-3014 GCA_964486115.1 uncultured Planctomycetota bacterium | reverse complement strand
GCAAGGACAGGGACAAGGGCAAGGACAAGGGCAGGGGCAAGGACAGGGACAAGGACAGGGACAAGGGCAAGGGCAGGGACAAGGACAAGGACAAGGGCAAGGACAAGGGCAGGGACAGGGACAGAAGCAGGGTGGCACGAAGGAGTCCGTTCGGTTCGGCCAAAAAGAGAAGCGCCTCCTCGATCACTTCGCCAAACATGGCAAGATCGATACCGAGTTCCTGGCGAAGCAAGGTTGGGGTAAGGTTGACTTGCAGCAGTTCACCGAGAAGCTCACGCAGCACCTCGAGCCAGCCGACCAGGAAGTGGTGCGTAATGGAGTGCGGCGAAGTGGTGATGCGAGGGGTGAGTCCAGCAAGGTGGTCGGAGGCCGGGGCCTTGACCGGGCTCGTTCGATCAAGGGTGCAGGAGGAAGGTCGACCAAGGATCCGGCCCGACTGAAGCAGCGCAATCTGGAGCGCGTTTCTCCGGAATATCGCAAGCTGCTCGAAGCCTACTTCCGCAAGCTCGCCGAGAGAGGATAGGCTGCGCGGGGGCGCGGTCCGGGAGCCCCTGAACGCTTCGCTCGATAAAGTCGTCCGTCACCCCCGGGGTCTCGTGGCGCTTCAAAAGGCGGGCTTTTGTTTTGGCCGACTCATGAGGGTCCGGGGGTTGTCTGCCGGGGGCGATCGCTGTGTCGGTGCGATGGAGTTCGAGTTCAGACAGTGTGTGTGTGCGCATGCCGGCGCCAGGTCTTTGGGCCGGACCCGCCTCCGAGGCGGACTCCCGGGCGGGGGGAGGGTTGGGCATGCTCTCGGATCATGAAGTCTGAGGGGTGCTCGATCGGCGTTCAGCAGGCCTTCGCGGATTCGGATTTGGACACGTAGTGGGTGTCTAACTGCTTTTTTTGCAAAGAAAGGGCTGTTCTCGGACTGACAATGTGGTAATAATTCGCCAGTAGAAGCCGTAGAATACCGTTCTAGCCTTCCTGGGAGATTTGACGTGGGACAGAACAAAGCCGACCTGTGTGTCAAAAGCAAGGTCAAGGAAGCGATCAAGGCCGAGCAGATGAACTGTGCGGGTGATGTGTTCGAGGCGCTTGGTCACATTATGCAAAATGCTCTCGATCAGGCCGTGAGCCGGGCAAAGGCCAACGGTCGCAAGACCGTTAAGGGTCACGACATCCACTCGATGTAAACGAGTCATCAGAACAAGCCTCGGGGAGAACATCCCGGGGCTTTTTCTTTGAGTTCGGGCTCATCCTCGTGGGATACGGGACGTACCGTTCAGGTCGCTCCCGGTGAAGTTTACTTGTCGAAGACGCGCAGCTCGCGCAGCCTGAACTGCCAGAGTGCGCGCTTGTCGAGCCGGACCATCACTCGGTTGGGCTCCCCTGGCTTGAGCCACTTGGCAATCGGCCAGGACCGTTTGCCAACGGTGCCGAAGGGGAGAACCTGCTGGCGGTCGAGGATGGTCTGCCCGTTGATCGAGATCGTGATCAACGCAGGCTTGCTCGGGGTTCCAGGTGGCACCATCCCGTGTAGACTCAGCATTGGCTGCTTCCATGTCGCCGGGGGCACGAAGTGAAACAGGACCTTGCTTCGCCCGGGGCCGTAGAAGCTCAGGCAGCTCGAGCCGCGCAGCGGAGCAAATCTGAGTGACTCTGGAATCAGGTAAACATCCCGCAACTCAATCGGTGCGCTGAGTTCCATCTTGAAGCGGTCGAAGCGCCAGCTGAAGGCCTTGGGCCGGTTGTCACCGACGCGCTGAGAAGCGAGTCTGGCCCATTCCGCAGTGGACCAAAGGGTAAACGGGTTGAAGGCCTGATTGAGCGAGCGGCTGTAGAGACCCAGCAACTGGAAGATCTTGCGATGGTCGTTCAGCCTGATATAGGTCTCGAGCAAGAGGCGCCGTGCTGGAAGCTGCCCGGCCATCAGGTTGACGCCGGACCCCTTCATCGCCGCCTCGAGGTCCATGCTTGCCTTCTCGAGGGCCAAGCGCGCGTCCTCGGGCTTGTTCGTCGTCTGCCACGCTCGGCCTTGAGCCAGTCGGATCTTCGCGCGCACCAGCTGGCCGCTGCCCTTCGCCTTCCTATCGCTAACGGTGTAGATGTACCGATCCAGCTGTTCCAGCGCGAGATCATACTGGCGCTCGCGGGCATAGCCCACTCCCAGCCATAAAAAGAGGATGGGCTTCTCATGGCCCAGGTAACGAGCCGTCTGGAGCAGGGCGGTGCCTTGCTTGGAGGTGCTTGCTTGCTTGACCAGTGTGATGCCAGTGTTGGCGATCAGGTCGGCGAGTTTTTCCAGGGATTTCGAGTCTTCGGACCAGGCCAGCTTGCAGAGTTGGTTTGTTTGGCGGGGTGCGATCTCCGCGAAGCGGTTGATCGGGTCGGGATGCTTGAGAAACGAGCGCAGTTGCTTGGCCATTTGCGCGATGCGCGCCTCGTCCATGGCCTCTTGCGCGTTGTCACATTCCTTGATGAGCTTGTCGAGTGCGGCCTTGTAGTGGTTGTCGTTCAGGTCCGTGCGGACCTGGCTGAACAACTCTTCTATCGGGTCCTTGGGAATAGGCTTCTTGGTGGCCACATGCGGGCCAGTGCTGGCGTGGACCGGGTTGCGCAGGGCCTCATGGACGACCAGGTGGGTCATCATCCCGCAGGTCGCCAAGATGCACGCCAGGCCGATCAGTACCCGCGGGGGGAGATCGAAAGTCGGCGTCGAGTGTCGCTTGCGGGGTGAGTCGACAAGATGCTGCAAGTCGTCGGCCCAGGTGTTGGCGTCTTGATACCGCTCGTCCACGTTCTTCTCGAGTGAGCGGGCTGCGCTCTCCCGGACCTGCTGAGGGATCTTGCTGCCCAGCAGGCGCATCGACGCGGGCTGGTTGGAGACGATCTGCTTGAAAAGTGTGGCCGCGTTCTGAGATTGATAGGGCAGCTGACCGCATAGCAGCTGATAGAAGACCACGCCGGCGGAGTACAGGTCGCAGCGCTGATCGACCGTCTGCTTGTTGCCTCGCAGCTGTTCTGGCGCCATG
>CAZANL010000694.1:0-3020 GCA_964486115.1 uncultured Planctomycetota bacterium | reverse complement strand
TGAACCTCTTCGGATAGGTCCCCAGTACGAAGTGATCCTCTGGCAGCAGTCGATCCAGTTCGCGGTGTACGTAGACGGCGGTCCAGTAACGCAGTCCGTCGTCGAGTGATGAGGGGTTGCTGGCGGCCGCCTGGCGCAGTACGGCTACGTGGGGTTCGGGGCTGTCTAGCAGCAGGCAGCGGACCGCTGCGGCGCGAACCGCGCCATCCGGATCTTCCAGGAATTTCTCGAGAATCGGCCGGCTGACTCTGTCAGGTAGCAGTCCTAGGCCGTTGCTGAGCGCCGCTCGAACCCTGGGGTTGCTGTCGTCAGCCAGTGCCTGGAACCAGGTCCAGCCGCCCGGTCCCAGCTCAATTAGCTGGCTGATGGCGGCCTGCCGGGTGCTTTCGGTGGGGGCGCCCAGGCGTTTGCGCCAGCTCTCCATGTTGTCGGGGTTGGCGCCGACAACTTGGCAGCAGAGCAACAGAATTACGACAGCGAGGTATCTGGTCATCGAACGGGCCACAAGAGAGTAACACATCTGCCGCTGAGAGGTTTCTGTTCGGGCCCCGATTGGCAGGTCCGGTCCGGTTATCGTAAGATCTCAATGAGGTTGCCTCCTCGAATTCCCTGCCATCAACGCGGCCTACCGTCCGCCTTCGGTCCACAGTTCAGAGGAGTCTCTAGACAAGAAAACGCATCTTCAGCAGCAAGGACGTAGTGGGAATGAAGTTAGAGATGACGCCGATGATCGACGTCACCTTCCTGTTGCTGGTCTTCTTCATGGTCACGATGAGCTTTGCGCAGTTAGAAGGGCGTCTTCCCCAGCGCCTTCCCCAACAGGGAAAAGCGAATAAATCCTCCGACATGGAAAAGGAGGTCACGGTCAGAATTCGGCTGATCGATGTCCGGCCCCGAGCGCTACTGCAAAGGGTCCGCACAGAGCAGTCCCTTGGCGGTCTTCTCGGTGGGGTGGTTGCGCCGGAAAGCAGATTCAAGATGGCATTGGTGGTCGGCAGCGAGGAAGTACTGGAGATGGTGCAGCAAGCGCAGGGGGTCGGCCAGCATCATTTGACGACGGTTCGCCTCTGTTCTCGCGGGCTGGAGCTGCGCACCGCCCGACGGTTGGTCGAGCGTCTGCGCCGGATACGGTTGTCCAACCCCGAACTCAAGGTCAAGATCAAGCCCGACCGAGCCGCGACCTACGCGGCTGTGGTTCTGGTTCTCGATTCAGCGCTCTCGGCGGGGTTCGACCCCAGCCAGATTCGGTTTGCCAGCAAGACCAGACCCGATTGAGGCGGTTAGAATCTGCCGTCGCAATCCGGCGAAGGATTGTGTCGGTCAGAGACTTTTCGCGCGCAGCATGGCTCCGTGAGAGCTCAACCCAGTCCGTCACTCCGTCCTCTTTCTGCGCCCGCCAGCGTCGGATATACATGGGGATGTATTGGGGGTGCGGGGGCCTCGGACCCGCCGCTGTGGTAGATCTGCCTGGCTTTCTCGGCTGGCACGATCACGCGGGGAGTTCACCCGTGGGAGCAGGCTGCGGACCGAGGCCAGCCGTACGGGCGCTGACTGACGATTGAATTCGAGCGTCTTCAGACGGCCGGACCTCACCCGTGTGAGGTCCGTGTCGCCTCGATCCGGACGCACTGCCCCCTACAGATGGCTGGGTGCGCCAGCTGGTCGGATGACTGAGGGAGTCCGTCAGGGATGCGGAACGCGGAGCCCGCGTTGCGTTCCCTGGCTACGAGGCGGTCCCGGCTGCCTCGACCAGTCTGGTGAAGGTCGTCGGGTCGCTGACCGCGACGTGGGCCAGCATCTTCCGATCGATCTCGATCCCCGCCTTTTTCAGGCCACCGACAAACCGGCTGTAGCTGGTTCCGTTCGCACGCGCTGCAGCGTTGATGCGAAGGATCCACAGACGGCGAAACTCTCGCTTCTTGCGTCGACGGTCCTTGAACGCGGATGCGAGCATCCGCTTGTAAGATTGCCTGGCGGTGCGCAGTAGCTTGCTGCGGCCTCCGAACTGTCCCTTCACGGCCTTCATCAGCCGCTTCTTGGATCTCAGGCGAGCTGCGCCTCTTCGGGCCCGCATGATGACACTCCTCTAAAATACGACTGGGCCGCGAGTCATAAGTAGGCTCGGGCCCTTGTCTGCAATTGACTATTGAATGGCGTTTTTTATCTTGCGCCCCACGGTCCCCAGAACGACCTCCACCCCGCGCAATCTTCTGCGCCGCTTGGCGGTCTTATGGGACAGCAGGTGTCGTCGCCCGCACTTGTATCGACGAACCTTGCCGTTACCGGAAACCTTCATCCGCTTGGCCAGGCCCTTGTGCCGCTTCATCTTGGGCATCGGTTTCGCTCCTGGGACGCTTTTTGAGCGTCCCTACTCCTCTACTGTTGCTTCCGCAGGTTGCTCCTCGGTGGGAGTTTCTTCCGCGACAGCCTCTTCGATTACTTTTTCCACGACTGCTTGTTCCTGCTCTGGCTGCTGTTCCTGCTCTGGCTGCTGTTCCTGCTCTGGCTGCTGTTCCTGCTCCTCGCCGTCGTTCTCGTTCACTTCGGCGTTCGGTGAGCTAGTCCGCCGTTTCTCTTCCTCTTCCTCACGCTTCTTTAGCGAGTCGATACGTGCGATCGCATTCTTGTCTGGCGCGAAGAGCATCGACAAGCGGTTGTGGTTCAGCCGCGGCTCCATCTCCACTCTTGCCATTTCCAGCAGCAGCTCGGCCACACCCATCAGCACATTACGTGCGCGGTCAGGATGGGCTTTTTCACGGCCCCTGAGCAGCATGGTCAGCTGCACTTTGTGCCCCTTCCTAAGGAACTTCTTGGCTCGGTTTACCTTGACGTCGATATCGTGCTTGCCGGTTTTCGGCCTGACACGAATCTCTTTCATGTCGAGACGAATACCCTTCTTCGCACTCTTTTTGGCCTCGTACAGGTACTTGCCGTAATCCATGATCCGGCAGACCGGCGGTTTCGCGTTGGGTGAGACCTCGACCAGATCCAGTTCTGCTTCGAGCGCCATCTGCAAGCCT
>CAZANL010000693.1:1003-3023 GCA_964486115.1 uncultured Planctomycetota bacterium | reverse complement strand
CGCGTCCGGGAAGATACGACCAAGAAGTACTCCAAGAAGCTGAAGGAATTGCATCAGGACAAGTCCTCCACGCCGACGATGGGTGGCGTGCTGATTCTCGGGGTGGTGCTGGTGAGTGTCCTGCTCTGGGCCAGACTGGACAACATGTATGTGCTGGTCGCAGTCGGCCTGATGGTTCTGCTCGGATCGGTTGGCTTCATCGACGACTGGACCAAGCTCAAGAAACCGAAGGCCCACGGGATCAAGGCCCGCAACAAGCTGCTGTCCATCACGGTGATCTCCTTGATGGTGGCGGCCTTGCTCTACTGGAAGATCACAGCGGACAACGCGGTCGAACTGCTTGCGCTGCAGTTGCCGTTCGTCAAGAGCGTCTCAGTGGACCTGTCGATGGCAATGGGTCTGGGCTACCTAGCTCTGGTGACGATCGTGGTGACGGCCAGCTCCAATGCAGTCAATCTGACGGATGGCCTCGACGGCCTGGCAATCGGCTGTGTCATCTTGGCGGCCGGCACCCTCAGCGTGTACAGCTACGTGGTCGGCCGAGTGGACTACACCGCCTACCTGCACTTGCAGTATGTCCCCGGTGCGGGCGAGCTGGCAATCATCGGCTGTGCTCTGATCGGGGGCGGTCTGGGGTTTCTGTGGTTCAACTGTTTTCCGGCCCAGGTCTTCATGGGGGATACGGGCTCGTTACCCCTGGGTGGGATTCTCGGATACATCGCCGTGGTCACTCGGCAGGAGCTGATGTTGCTCCTGATCGGCGGGATCTTCGTCCTCGAAGCGATGTCGGTGATCTTGCAGGTGGGGAGTTTCAAGATGCGCGGACAGCGCGTTCTTCGATGCGCGCCCCTACATCACCACTTCGAATTCGGCGGTCTGGCGGAGGCCAAGGTCACGGTTCGATTCTGGATCGTGGCTGCGATCCTGGCTCTTTTCAGTGTCGCAAGCCTGAAGCTGCGTTGAACAGATGACCTTCGAAACGGACGCCCTGAAACGAATTCACTCTCGCCGAAAAGAGGAGGTCGAGCGTGCGCAGCGGGTGGTGATCGCCACTGTTCTGCTCCTCGTTTCGATAGGTCTGTTGATGATCTACTCGGCCAGCCCGCTGGCGGGAGCCAAGCCGGGATCTATCTCTAGCCTTCCGTTGGTAAAGCAACTGGCCTGGTGCCTGTTGGCTGGATTCGTGCTGCTCGTCGCCTGTGATGTGAGCTATCAACTGCTGGAGCGGATGTGGCTGGTCCTGCTCGGCGCGACGATCATCCTCTTGGCGATCGTCCTCGTGCCAGCGGTGGGAACGCGGGTAAATGGTGCGCGGCGTTGGTTGCGTCTGGGAATGATGGGACTTCAGCCCTCGGAATTGGCCAAGATCACCATGGTGATCTTCCTGGCCGCCTACCTGGTCAAGCTGGGTCCGCGGATCGGTAATTTCGTCTACGGAGTCGTTCCTGCCTTCGCGGCCGTGGGGGTCGTTTGTGGTCTGGTGCTGCTCGAGCCGGACGTCGGAACCGCACTGTTCATTGCCGGTATCTCGACCATGCTGCTGGTTGCAGGCGGCATGCGTCTGACCCATTTTCTGCCTGGGGCAGTGGTGGCACTACCGGCGGTGGTCTATCTGGTTCTGACGCGATTCGATCATGTGGTGCTACGGATCAAGATGTTCATCAACCCGCATGCCGACCCGGAAGGTAAGGGACTGCAGATCCTGCAGTCCCTTATTGCGCTGGGCTCTGGGGGACTGACCGGTCGGGGTCTGGGCCTCGGACGGCAGAAGCTGTATTTCTTGCCGGAAGCGCGCACGGACTTCGTCTTCAGCGCGATGGGCGAAGAACTGGGGCTGTTCGGTTGCGCCCTGGTGATCCTCCTGTTTTGCGGTTTCGTGCTCTACGGAATCAAGATAGCCCTTTGCGCACCGGATGACTTCGGCTGCTATCTCGGGCTGGGTATCGTTTTGGTCATCGGCTGTCAGGCGGCTGCCAACATCGCAGTTCTATGTTTGACGGTAGATCTGGCAGTGGACCCT
>CAZANL010000693.1:0-982 GCA_964486115.1 uncultured Planctomycetota bacterium | reverse complement strand
GGCTCGAGCCTGGTGATCATGTCTGGGATGGTCGGCATCCTCCTCAATATCTCGCGCCAGTCGATGGCGCTCCAGGAGGTGAGAGGATGAGACTTCGCCCGATCAGTCTGAGGCGACGAGCGCTGGAATCCAAGAGGACGCCGACCGTCTGGTTTGCCGGCGGTGGTACGGGTGGCCATCTGGCCCCGGGACTCTCACTGGCGAACTGGCTGCTCAAGACGGCGCCGATCCGGTGCCAGTTCCTGACCAGCGGGCGCAGTGCGGAGCGATCCGTCCTGCGGGGCGCAGGGATGAGTGCAATCGAGCATCCCTTGCCCATCCCGGACAATCGCTGGAATCGCCTGCGCTACGGGGCGGCGATGACGCGGGAAGTCGCATCGATGATGGCTCACTTCATCCGAGTTCGCCCCCATTGCTTGATCGGTCTAGGTGCCTATGGCTCCGTCCCAGCCGCTCTGGCCGCCGCAGCGGTAGGGGTTCCGGTGTTCCTCCTCGAACAGAATGTCTTGCCGGGGAAAGCCAACCGGCTCCTGTCGCGCTGGGCCACGGAGATTTATGCGCAGTGGGACGAGTCGCTCAAGTACTTCGCCAAGCCGGAACGTGTGCGCGTGCTGGGTAACCCGGTTCGATCGCACGCAATGCTCGGATCCCGGGAAGAGGCACTGGCCCGATTCGAGTTGGATCCGCACAAGAAGACCATCCTCGTGATGGGAGGTTCACAAGGTTCTGTGGCCATCAACAGCGCGATACTCGAGGCAGCCCCATGCCTGGCGCGCTACCAAGATCAAATTCAGTGGATACACCTGACGGGGGAGAGAGCAGCGCGTGTTTGGAAGGGGGCCTTGAAGAACACATCTCTCTCCTCCGTTGTTCTTCCATATCTTGATCGGATCGAGCTGGCTTACGCGGCAGCCGATCTGGTCATTTCCCGAGCAGGAGGGACGACGATCGCCGAACTCCTGGCTCGGGGCATACCCTCGGT
>CAZANL010000692.1:0-3024 GCA_964486115.1 uncultured Planctomycetota bacterium | reverse complement strand
CTGGACTGAGCCAATTCCTGGCCTACCCAGGGGTCGTACGCGCACTCTATTCGGGATCGACCTACCCCGACTGGGGCTATGAGGGGATCAACAAGGACGAGGCGGAGGCCTCTCACTGGTGGGACTACCAGCGGCGATACCTGAAGCGACTGCAGGCTCAATGCGCACCCCCATGGGGAGACGCTACCCGCAAGCGGATAGCGTTCTACATCGGTGTTCTGTGTCACGGGGTGACCGACATCCCCTGGCACTTCAGCACCAAGCGCCACGCGAGCTTTCTGGCCATGACGCAGCGCAAGGACAAGGCGGGTCACGGTAAGACGGAAGTTTCGGTCGACCTGTTCTGCCACGGGCGGAATCGGCTCAAGAGCTCCATGCGAGACTGGTGGTGGCCCTATGCCGATCTGCTGGCGGGATTCAAACCCGGGCACAGCGCCTCGAAGGGCCAGCTCCAACGGGGCCGCAACCGGCAAATCGGCCTGTGGTACGCAGCAGCCCTGCTCGGGCGGGCGCCAGCCGCCGCACTGAAGCCAGGCCTCCGCTGGACCCTGGCCAACTACCAAGGCTACTACTATGGTGGTGTCGAACACGGGTCCGCCGCGTGCGCGATGCTGATTCGGAGCTACTACGCCCGGTTACGCGGCTGGCGAGTGCTGCAACAGGCCCCCGATTACGGCAAACGGTCACCCGGCTGCCTGCCATACCGCGGCGTGACCGAGACGCTCTCCCAAGACGGATCTCGACGGCTGCGCTTCGATCTGGCAGACCTGCCCCCGAACCGGCGCATACAACAGGCAACCCTCTGGCTCTACCTGCAACGTCGCACGCGGCCTCAATCCGCCGAACTGCGGTTGGCTGGCCGAACGATCAGGCCCGGCGATCCCGCCGGACGCTGGTACGACTGGGACCTGTCGGAGAAGACTCGTTCTTGGCGCAAGCACCCGGCGGGCAATCAGGGAATCTCTCTGTCGGCCAGAGGAGGCCTGCAATTCCGCTGGTCGGACGCATTCAAGAACCGGCCTGACGGCAGCGCCGGAGGAACCGGCATCGCCTACCGTCCACTGCTGATCATCCAACTGGAGCCCTCCCGATGAGCGGGCCTCGTGTGGCGCTGATGCTGGTTGCTCTGACCGCGGTGGGCTGCGGATCCTGGGATCGGATCCGCGAGGAGATGGTGGGGCCCCTCCATGAAATGCTGCACGAGGCGTATCCCCGTGCCCTCGGCCGAAAAGACCTGCAGCAGGTGGAGCAGATGTACGACGCGGCAGGCTGGCGAGACGCCGCCGAGCGAACGCGGCAGTTGATTGCCGGTTTCGTAAGGCTGGACAAGGTGCGCTGCGTGATCGAAAAAGCGGAACAGGAAGAGGCGGGAGGGCTCACCCTGCAGCTCTGGCTAAAGCTGGATGGCTCGACGACCGGTGGTCGCTTGTGCAGTATCGAGCAGCGACAGCTGGTCACCTGTCGGCGTGTCGATGGCACCTGGCGCATCGTCCGCAACCAGCCTCTGGCAACCCGGCAGCATCACTCCCGATGGCCAGGCTTTCGCTCGGCAGCGGCCGAGCGTGGGCTGACCGGCCGTCACACGTCTCGCGGCGTGATCGATCGTCAAGGGCAGCGACAGGACTATCTGCCGGGAACGGGGTTGTCGGTCCGGGACATCGACGGGGACGGGCTGGAGGAACTGCTGATGGTCAACGGCGGCGAACTCAAGCTGTATCACAACCGGGGCGGACGCTTCGTCGAACAGAGCCGCCAGCGGGGTCTCATCTGGCCCAGCACCGGTGAATGCCGCTACGCCCTGTTCGGCGACATCGACAATGATGGCGACGCAGATCTGTTCGTCGGGGTCCTCGATGGGCCCAACCAGCTGTTCCACAACGACGGTCACGGCCGTTTCTCGCGGCTCCCTGCTGGATTACGATGGCGACGGGTATCTGGACCTCTACATCGTCAATGGGGCAAACCTGCTGCAGAAGTCGCCCGCTCCGGTCTATAACGCGAAGAACGCCCCTGCCAATCAGCTTCTTCGCAACAGAGGAGACGGCACGTTCGAGGACGTGACCCGTGCAGCCGGAGTCGGCGACACCGGTTGGGCCCTGGCCTGCGCGGCGTGCGACTACGACAACGATGGTGACACGGACCTGTTCGTGGCCAACGACTTCGGGCCAGACAAGCTCTATCGCAACGATGGTGATGGCGCCTTTGACGATGTGACCGAAGCGGCGGGGGTGGCCTTTCGCGGGTCGAGCATGGGAGCGGCCTTCGGTGACATCAACGGAGACGGCCACCTGGACCTGTTCGTCACCGCGATGGCCTCCAACTCCAGATGGATGATCGACATGCCGAGCTTCCCTGCCCCGGCGCCATGGCCGCTGAATGTCTGGCTCCGAGGGGTCGTCCTGGACATCTTCAAGGAGATGCTGCACGGCAACCGCCTTTACCTTAACAGAGGCGACGGGACCTTCCGCGAGATATCGGTCAGCTCCCAGACCCACAACGCCGGCTGGGCCTGGGGCGGTGTGTTCCTCGACTATGACAATGACGGCCTGGAGGACCTCTACGTACTCAACGGCTGCCTGACTGGCGAAAAGCCGGTGGACTGCTGAGCGGATTTCGTCGAGAACGTCGGTCGACGTCATACCGAGCTCCCCGGGCTGATCGGCAACTTCGTCGAGGTGGCCGATCGCTCGCTCAACGGCAACGAACGCAATGTGCTCTATCGCAACCTGGGAGGAAACCGGTTCTTCGACGTCGGCCATCTGACCGGCAGCGACCGGATCGAGGACGGGCGTGCGGTGGTCGTCACGGATATCGAACGAGACGGCGATCTGGATCTGGTAATTCAGAGCTTCCGCAAACCACTCGTCCTCCTCGTCAACCAGGCACGGGACACACGCTGGCTTCAGATCCTGCTCAGCGGCACGACCAGCAACCGGGACGCCCTCGGCTCTCGGATCGTGCTGGAGATCAGCGACACGCAGCAGACTCGAGAGGTGGGTTCGACGGCAGGCTACCTCGCCGGCC
>CAZANL010000691.1:0-3037 GCA_964486115.1 uncultured Planctomycetota bacterium | reverse complement strand
GTAGCTCGACTGCTGCTGGTCCTCGGCATTGTCTGTGACCTGGCCGATGGCCGAAATCGCTCCAGCAGCAACAGCAACTTGAGCATCCAACTGCAGGATCAGATACGGGTTGCCGAAGGTGTAGACCCGCTGACCCAAGGTCACCTTGCTACTGTCCCCCAACGAAATGAAGGGGAACGGTCCCTTGGCGCTGATCTGCAGCAGAATCGACTCGGTCTTGACGTCGTACTCGACGATCGTCGCTCGGTGAATCTGACCGTTGCGAAAAAACACCTGGATGTCCTTGCCGTGCGGTGGAATCACCGAGATGTTGGTCAGGATCTTACCGTCACCGGAGATCAGCGTTCCCGTTCCATAATAGGAAAGGGTGTTGGTGCTGCAAGTCAGGGCAACGACGGCCTGGCTGACCCGCTGCACCATCTGTATCTGCAGCACATCGATCCGCGGGACAACCTCTCGCGCCGAGAGCGGGGGCCCCAACAACACCGCCAACGCAAGGAACCAGGGAACACGCATGGAAGCCTCCTCTGGCGAGGGGTAGCAGTTGATACTGTAAGGGGTTAGAGCTGAGTATCACAGCTTATCCGATCAGCCGAGAATAGGCAATATCGGGGAGGGTCCTGGCACGTCCGGAAGCATCAGGTATAGTTTTCGCCCCATGTCGCTCCAGTTCGTCACACCATCGCGCCGACGCACCCTGTGGACACTGGCCACCCAGGTGGTGCCACCCTGTGCCGACCTGGAACAACCCGCTCGCGACGAGATGATGCGCTTGATCGACGTGGCGGTGACTCAGCGCTCTGCCACCATGCAGAGACAGCTCGGGTTGTTTCTGCGCGTGATCCGACTGGCAGCCATCGTCCGCGGCCTGAGAAAACTGGAGAACCTCCCCCCCGAGAGACTCGCAAGCCTGCTGAGCTGGCTCGAGCGCAACCCGATCGGGCTCGTTCGCAAGGGTTTCTGGGGCGTCAAGGCGCTGATCCTGATGGGCTACTACGGACAGGGACCGATCAAGGACGCCCTGGGATACCTACCGAAGCTGACCGGCGGCGGACTGCAGAGCACGATGGATGATTGAGAAGACGTTCGACGTCGTGATCGTCGGCTCGGGCGCCGGCGGCGGAGCCGCCGCCCAGGAACTCTCCGAGTTGTGCGGCCAGGGACTGCGCGTTGCTGTCCTGGAGCGCGGACCACGGTTCCGAGATGACGAGTTCACCGGTCAGGAAATCGAGATGGCCCAGAAGCTGTACGCCGATGGCGGAGGCTTCCTGACCCGGGATCGCTCGATGACGCTGGCCTTTGCCCACGCCTACGGCGGCAGCACGGTTGTCTACACCGGCACCTCGCTGATCATTCGACGCGAGGTGATCAACCGCTGGGGCGTCCCCGATCTGGAACATCGGGACCTTGTTCGACGCGCGGAGAAATACCAGGGGCAGAACAACGTCCACCTCCTGCCAGACGAGGAGATCAACGACAACAACCGGCTGTTCCGCGAGGGCTGTCAGGCACTGGGCTACCGGGTCGAGCAGTTCCCGGTCAACCTGCGGAACTGCCGGGGCAGTGGCTTGTGCAACCTGGGATGTCCCAACCAGGCCAAGCAGGGGACCAACCGAGCTCAGCTTCCGATGGCTGAGAAGAATGGCGTCGAGATCGTGACCCGGTGCCATGTGGACCGCATCGAAGAGCGCGTGCTCTATGCCACCGTTCACCCGCAAGGCGAGTACGGCGAGCCCCCGGAGTGGGAGCCTGGCCGCTACAAGATCTCGGCCCACGCAATAGTTCTCGCGGCCGGCGCTGTCAACTCCCCCGCGCTCCTGCTGCGCTCGAATTTCGGCAGCCGTCTGCCACAGCTGGGGCGTTACTTCACCACGCAGCCAGCGCTGATCCTGGTCGGCGAACACTCTCGCGAGATCACCAACTACCACGGCCACCCCAAGAGCTTCTTCTGTGACGAATTCGAGGAGAGCGGTCGCTTCTTGCTCGAAACCTGCATGTACTTTCCGTTCACCACGGCCAAGAATCTCGCAGGCTTCGGCGCCGAGCCGGCCCAGATGCTGCAAGCCTACCGCAGGCTACAGATGATCCTGGTCCTCGCACTGGACCCGGCGCTGCGCAGTAACCGGGTGACCGTTGACGGCGATGGCAAACCTGTGGTCGACTATCGGATCAGCGAGCCGGTGATCCAGTCCCTCCTTGGCGCGATGCGGGCCAGCGCCCGGATCTTCTTCGCCGCGGGGGCCACTCGCGTCCACGCCCCGGCCAGTCAGCGGTTCTACATCGAGGCACCCGAGCAGGACCGCATCGACGAGTTGATCGCCCGCCGCCACTTCCAGCTGGGACGGGTCTCGATCTCCGCGGCCCACCTGATGGGCGGCTGCCGAATGGGGACTGGCCCGGGCGACTCGGTCACCGATAGCTGGGGCCAGGTCCACGGCCTCCCCTGGCTGTTCGTCGCCGACGCCAGCCTGTTCCCTCAGGCCGCCGACATCAACCCGTACCTGACGATCATGGCCTTCTCAGACCGCGTGGCGCAGCGCGTGCGAGAGCGCATCGGGGAACTCTCCGCCCGGGCGGGCGTCTGACCGAACAAACCGGCGGGAACGCCCCTGAAAACTCCCTACCGCGCAGAGGCCCCGCTCAGTCGATCCGAGGACGGGGCCAGAGCAGGGCGACTCCGTAGAGCCCGACGCAGACAACGGCCAGCCCCGATCGCTCGACAGCCAGCAAGAAGCCGGCGTCGAGCAAGATAATGCCCAGCACGCCCCACTTGACAAACCGGCCCGGGGACCCGCTGCGCAGTGCGCGCCACTGGAACATCAGCACCCCCGCTGCCGGCACCAAGACAAGCAGCGCCGCCGGTGAGCGGGCTCCAGCCCAGAACGGCGAGCTGAGTGCGGCCAGCATCCCGCTCAGGAAGAAGCCCCGCACCGCAAGCGGTAGATCAGCATCCTCGGCCAAGCTGGCCCCGGTCAGACAGACGACGTAGCCAAACATCCCGAGGGCCCCGACCCAAACTCCCCCGGCTCCCAGCGCG
>CAZANL010000690.1:0-3051 GCA_964486115.1 uncultured Planctomycetota bacterium | reverse complement strand
CGGAGCGAGGATCCGGGAAGCTTATCTCGAGGAGGGAGATCGGATTCGGATCGGTGAATACGAACTGGAAGTGGTCGAGATCCCAGGTCGGAATCTGGCGTATCAGGTGCGTGGGCTGCTGTTCGGTAAGCTGGCAGTCCAGATGGGGTTGGTCGAACAATCCGTGGTGGAGGCGGCGCTGCGCAGGCAGGCGGAACTGCGTGAGGCGGGACAGGATCGCGGAATTGGCGACGTGCTGGTCGAGCAGGGAGCGATCTCCACTGGACAGCGGGAGCTGTTGATCGAGATGCAGTCGGCCGGTGGGTTGTCCGAGAAAGAGATCAACATCGGAATGCTGGCTGTGCGCAACAGGGTGATCGATCGCAAGGAGTTGACCCACTGCCGACAGGTGCAGCGAGAGATGGCTGACCAGGGGCAGGCGCGCAGCTTGGTGCGGATCATGCTCGACGCTGGATATATCGGCGAGTCGGATCGTGACGCATTGATGATGCTCCATGACAGGGAGGCGGCACGTGCGGGGGGGAGCTGTGGCGTTTACCGTACCTGTGGCGCGTGCGGCGAGATCGTGGGCCAGGGAATGCATGTCTGCACCGCCTGCGGTGCGTTTCTGGGTCGGTTCGAGTTGCAGAAGCTGTGCGGCTCCTGCAGTGAGCTGTTTGACGAGAAGATGGGTCAATGCCCCCACTGTGAAGAGTCAACGAGGAGCGATCCGCAACCGCCCACCAACCAGGCCTGTTTGTTTTGCGGGGGCACGATGATATCCGGCCAGCAGGCCTGTCCGCAGTGCGGAACCCTGACTGGAAGCCGGAGACCAAAACGCCGGAGAGTTCAAGGGCTGGATTGGCCGGCGGCCTTTCTGGGTGTCCCGGCATGGGCGTGGCTGCTGGCCGCAGTTTCCCTGGCTGGGTTGGTGCTGTGGATGTGCGCCCCCAGCGGCGCAGTCGGCGTGGGGCGAGACGATCTACTGCGGCGACAGTCGGCCTTGCTGGAGGCTTACCGAAAGGAGCGCAGAGAGGCGATTCTGGATTACGTTCAGATAGCGGATCGGGGTGCCCGGCCCGCGGCCCTTTGGGACCGCATGCTCGGCGCGAAGAGGCCGGATGAGCTGGTGAGTTTCAAGATCGAGAGCGTGGACGTCACGGGAGGTCGGGGGACCTGTTACGTCAACCTGATCTGGCGGGTTCGGCGCACGATGGTCCTGGCAGCGATCGAGTGGCGGCTGGGTTTTGGCACTGCCCGAGGAAACGAAATGAACCAGCGGTTGGCAATCGGCTTGATGATCATCAGTGCCCTGGGGGTTTCCGGTCTAATCGCGGTCTGGTTGTCCCGAGAGAGGATCGACCAGCACGCGATGCTCGGCGCACTCCGGCGGGGGCAAAGCGATCGGGTGGTAGGCGAAGCGGTGACCAAGCTCTACCGTTCTTATCCGTCCAATGCCGACCGGATGGTGGTCCGGGTGTTGATGGACGGCGACCACAGTAATCACGAGCGCATCATCCGGGTTCTCGAGCAGACTGGCCGAGCGGATGTGATTCCGATTCCGCCCCGGCTGACACACGCTCGGGCTGTTCTTGCCGAATCCTCCGCTGATCCGCGGCATCGTGTGGCGGAGGCGATGTTCCTGGCCTCGAAGGGAGAGGGAGATCTGGCGGTTTGCCTGCCAGAACTGCGCTGTGACGGGGCGTTGTTCACCCTGATGTGGAAGTGGAGGGGGCAGAAGCTGGTCGGACAGTTGCTGGCGTTGGCCTCGAAGGCGCCGTCCAGTTTAGCCGAGCGGTGTGTACAGTTGCTGGCGTTGGCCGATTCGAGGGCGGAAGTTGAGGCGGATGCCCTGGTTGGCTTGCTGGACCGCAAGGGGCTGGATCCGTCACTGGTGATTCGTGCCGCCACGGTTCACGGTCCCCTGAGATCCGCTGAGGGAATGCGCAGATTGCTGCCCTACCTGCGGGGTGAAACGGCCGAAAACGCCCTCTCCTTGCTGATTGATTCGCTGCGGAAGACGCCGTCGAGCGAGATCCTTGAGGATCTTCTGGCCGTACCTCTGACCGATGGCGCACGAATCGCTCTGGCTGCGGTTTTCCCTGCCGAGCGAGGGAGCGTTCAGCGGCTCGTCTCGCTGGCCGGCGTGAAGCCCAAACCGGAGGTGGTGCGGGCCGTCATCGCCCGACTTGGTGAATTTCCCCGTTCGTTGCTGGCGGTACTCACGGTCGAGATGAATCAGCAGCTGAGCCGGCAGATACAGACCGCTCTGGCTGGTTCAGCAGATTCACTGCCGCTTATTCAGTCGGTGCACAGGGTGATCTCACGGCTGGCTGAGATTGGACCCTACCTGGGCCTCGAACCGTTGCTGGTACGAGCCCTCCAGGCCGAGCCGGAAATCGGCCGTGCCGCCGCCAAACTGCTCGGGGTATTGGGGCACAAGCTACCCGGCAAGACGCGGCAGATGGCGGATCAGCTGCTGAAATTGGCTGAGGATGACAAGCGTAGCGACTCGCTGCGAGGTGAATGTCTGCGGGCATTGACGCCCTGGAGAGAGACCCTTCCCGTGGATCGTCTGGTCGCACTGTTCGAGACATTGGGGGCGGAGCGGCTGCAGTCTGCCTGCCTTGAACTTCTGGTGGGTCGGTCGTCGCCGACTCTGCGCCCCTTGTTCACTCGGCTTCTCGGCTCCGCTGACATGCGCGTGGTGGCATTGGCTGCGAGAGGGCTGGTGATTTGCCGCGCGCCGGACGCAGACAGACTGCTGATCCAACGAGTCGATCGGCACCCGGCCCTGGCGGAGAGTGTGCTTCCGGCCCTGGCGCTGCATGGGGGAGATCGCGCACGGGGTGCCGTTCGTCGGTACCTGCGCTCGCCCGAGAGTCAGGTCCGGCGGATGGCAGTTCGAGCTGCCGGGATGTTGAGAGACCGTAGCGTGCTGCCGCTTCTCGAGCAGATGTTTGTCGACCAGACGGCACTGGAACGACCTTCCCCTTCCGCCGGACATGCAGGGTCAGCCGCATCGCGCAAGATCAGGTTGGATAGATTGCCAGCCTTCAGCTCGGTCTCGCT
>CAZANL010000689.1:1097-3064 GCA_964486115.1 uncultured Planctomycetota bacterium | reverse complement strand
GCAGGGCGTCGAGGGGCTGGTGCAGAGTCACACCTCCGACACGGCGATCAGCTGCTGTCTGAAACAACTCTGGGTGTTGGTCGAACTGGGCCAGCTGCCCGAAGCGCGTTTACTGCTGGATCGTACTGATGCGCTTCTCAACAGCGCCACCGACCCGCTCCACATCGGCGAGGCCAAGTTCGTGCGGGCTGGTTTGGACTGGGCTCAGCGTGGTGTCGATCCTTCAGAGTCCTACGACGGTGCGATGGCAACCCTCGAACGGGCGGGTGATCGGATGCGGCGATCAGAGGTTCGGGCACGGTTGCTGACGCACCGCTTTTTCCTGTGGGGGCATCCACGGGCAGAGGTGCTGCTGGCGCGCGCTCTGGGAGAGAGGGATGGCGCAGGTAACAAGGTTTGCCTGCCTCACATGCTGCGAGCGCTGGCCGATCACGATCTGGCTTATGGCGACTACACCAGCGCGCTCGAGAATTATCAGAAGGCGCTCGAGGCTGCCGAGGCGGTTGAGGACTATCGCGAGGTCGTCGATTCGGTCCTCGGGCTGGGGCTGGTCTTTTGCGTGATGGGGGATGCGGACAAGGCGCGGCACTATGCTCAGCACGCCAGCGAGCTGGCTCGCCAGTGGGGAGACGATCTGTTGTCGGCTCGTGCCTGTTTCCTGGAGGGCCGGATCGAGTTGCTGGTTGGTCGCAGCGAGGGAGCCTTGCGCACTTTCGAGCAGGCGGTCGAATGGCTGCAGATCGCGCGGGCGCAACGGCGGCTGTGTTACGCGGCCATCACCACGCTCAACTCCACACTTCTCTGGTCGGGTCACCGGCAGCGAGAGCGTCGCTGGAGTCCGGTCACTGCAGAATACCGCGGTCAGGGTTATGCCAGCGACACCGAGGGCTGTGATTACCTCTGCCTGGGTGTGCGTCACCTGATGGCAGGGGAGGTCGATCAGGCGCTGGAGCGGTTGCAGGCGGGACTGAAGATAGCCCGCAACGGGCTGATCGTGGAGTCGGGCTGGAAGCTGCGCTACGCGCTGGCGCGAGCCCGGCAGGCGGCCGGGGACTTGAAGGGGGCGCGGGAGGAGATCGCCCAGGCGGAGCGGATCATCCGGGAGGCTTCGGAGCGAGTACCGGCAAATTTGCGCAAGACATATTTGAAGGTCTGGTTCCGACAGGAGGCGATCCGATATCGCGAAGAACTCAGCGGCAGCGGAGAGGTGCATCCACAACAAGATGCCCCAGGTGGTTTTCAGCAGGCGGGGGAGTTGGAGCAGGTGGTCCAGGAGTACCGCGAAGAGATCGAGGGGATGCAGCTCAACCAGCTGCGGGAGTTGAAGGGAAACCTGGAGAAACTGCTCGAGATCAACAAGAAGATCAACTCGGAGCTGAACGTCGAGAAGTTGCTCGAGCAGATCATGGATCACGCGATCGAGTTGACCCGCGCCGAGCGAGGCGTATTGTTGCTTGCCGAGAACGGTTCGCTGGTTTACCGCATGGCACGGGATTATCAGAAGCGGGCAATCGCCGATCCCGAAGCGGCAATCAGCCGATCGATTGCCGAGCAGGTGATCCGAGACGGTCGCGCACTGGTGACCACCAACGCTCAGGAGGATCAGCGGCTGGATGAGTACCAGTCGGTCAATGACTTGCAGCTGCACTCGGTCCTGTGCGTCCCGCTTCGTGAGCGCGAGGTCCAACTCGGGGCGCTCTATATCGACAATCGCTTCGAGAAGGGGGTCTTCACCGAGGGGGACCGTCGGTTGCTCGAGGCGTTCGCCGATCAAGCCGCTATTGCGCTGAGCAACGCCTGGCTTCACGAGGAGAACCGTAAGCGTGCTGACGAACTGACCCTGTCCCACGAGCGGATAGCGAAACTCAACACGCAGCTGGAGGCCAAGGTCGAGAATCAGAGCGCGGAGATCGTCGAAATCCGCGAGGAACTCCGAGAGAAGCAGTCGGAGCTGGAGTTGAAGTACA
>CAZANL010000689.1:0-1087 GCA_964486115.1 uncultured Planctomycetota bacterium | reverse complement strand
CGCCAGCGATACGATGCAGTCGGTGTTCCGGCTGCTGGACAAGGTGACCGACAGTCTGATGCCGGTGTATGTGCACGGGGAGAGTGGCACCGGCAAGGAATTGGTCGCTCGGGCGATCCACTTCAACGGGGTCCGGAGGCACAACCGTTTTGCCGTGGAGAACTGTGCGGCTCTCACCGAGACGCTTCTCGAGAGTGAGTTGTTTGGCTACGTCAAGGGCGCCTTCACCGGTGCGGACCGTGACAAGAAGGGGTTGTTCGAGATTGCCAGCGGTGGGACCATCTTCTTCGACGAAGTGGGTGACATGAGCAGCGAGATGCAGAAGAAGCTGCTGCGTGTACTCCAGGAAAAGGAGGTGCGCCGCGTCGGCGGGAAAGACCTCATCCCGGTGGACGTCAGGATCATCTCGGCGTCCAACAAGGACCTGGCCATGCTGGTTGAACAGGGTGTGTTTCGGGAGGACCTGTATTACCGGTTGAATGTGCTTCGGCTGGATCTCCCTCCGCTGCGTGAGCGGAAAGACGATATCATCCTGATGGTCGATTTGTTCCTGTCCGAGCTGGCCGAGGTCAACCGCCAGCCCAAGCGCAAGTTGACGGGAGACGTCGAGGAGGTGCTGCGGGGCTACCATTGGCCGGGCAACGTCCGAGAACTCAGGAACGTGGTGATCGGAGTGGTCAGCCTGAGCGACAAGCAGGTCTTGACCGGCAATGACTTTGCTCAGAAGATGCCTCGTGGGCGGTCGCAGAAAGTGTCGGTGATGGACGAGCAGTTGTCGATCGACGGCTATACGCGTTACTTCATCGAGACCTGGCAGAAACAGTACAACGACACGGAGCTGGCCAAGCTGTTGGGGGTCAGCCGTAAGACGTTGTGGGAAAAACGCAAGCGCTTCGGCATCGCCAAGCCGTAGGAGAGGTCCATGGGACTGTTCGACTCGTTCCTCAAGAAAAAGAGCCAACAAGAAGAAACCCGGTTGCTGATCGAAGAGGTCAGCTGGCTGATCACGGAGACAGATGTAGGGCTCAAGAAGGACCTGGAGGCCCGAGAAATTCGGCGCTTCAGCAAATTCTGGGAGATGGCGAGC
>CAZANL010000688.1:0-3065 GCA_964486115.1 uncultured Planctomycetota bacterium | reverse complement strand
GAACTGGTCCGAGAGTCGGTCGAGGTCAGCGTGGCTGTACCTTTGCCCCTCGAAGTGGAGTGCGATTCGATCGCCCTGGGCGCGTGCCGTTGCTCGGAAGGCATCGGTCAGGTTGTTGGAAGCCATCTGCCGGGTCCTCCCACTGTCTTTCTTGTCTGTCGTCGGCCGCGTACGGCCGCGGTGTACTAGCGAATCATCGAGCGTTCGCCGCTACCCGAGAAGTTGATGAAGACGGTCTTGAGCTCGGTGAAGAAGTTGAGCCCTTCCTGCGCCATCTCGCGGTCGCCGACTCCGGTCGATTTCATTCCGCCGAAGGGTAGCTGAGCTTCGCCCCCGATCGTCGGTTCGTTGACATGCACCATTCCGGTCTCCACGTCTTCGATGTACTGCATTGCGTTGTCGACACTGCTGGTGAAGATCGAGCTGGTCAGGCCGAACTGGACGTTGTTGGCGATTGCTATCGCCTCCGCCACGTCGCTGGCCTCGACGACAGAGAGGACCGGGCCGAAGATCTCTTCCTGGAAGATTCGCATGTCGGGGGTGACGCCGTCGAACACGGTGGGCTGGACGAAATAGCCGTTTCCCGCCTCCTGGGCCTTGCCGCCACCGAGCAGCAGCCGCGCGCCCTCGCTCTGGCCCAGCTCCATGTAATTCAGGTCTTGCTGATACTGCTTGTCGCTGACCGCTGGGCCCATCTGGGTTGCTTCGTCCGCCGGATTGCCAATGACGATACCTCGTGCGCCCTCGACGATCGCCTCGAGCAGCTGGCCTTTGACCTCGGGGTGGCAGATCAACCGGCTGGTCGCCGTACAGCGCTGGCCCGTCGAGCCGAATGCGCCGCCGTGGATCGCCGGGATCACTCGATCGAGGTCAGCGTCGGGCAGGACGATCACCGCATTCTTGCCGCCCATCTCGCAGCAGACCTTGGCCCCGCGGGAGGCGGCCTTGGCATAGAGCTCGGTGCCGACGGCGTTCGAGCCGGTAAAAGAAACGGCCTGAATCGCGGGGTGATGGACCAGCGCCTCACCGACAATCGGACCGGTGCCGTGGACCATGTTGATCACGCCAGGTGGACACCCCGCCTCTTCGAAGATCTCGAACATGATCGCGGCGGTTCCCGGGGTCAGCTCGGAGGGCTTGAAGACCACGGTGTTGCCGGCCACGATCGCCGGAGCGATCTTCCAGACCGGGATGGCCCAGGGAAAATTCCAGGGGGTGATCAGGCCGACGACCCCGAGGGGGCGACGAATGGTGTAGGTCGTGCAGTTGCGGGCCTCGGAAGGGAGGGTCTTGCCCTCGATACGGAACCCCTCTCCGGCACAGAACTCGAGGCAGTTGATCCCCTTGCTGATCTCGCCCCGGGCCTCTTTGATGATCTTGCCTTCTTCGCGGCACAGCATCTGGGCCAGCTCCTCATGTCGCCGCCGAGAGATCTCGACGGCACGCCAGACGACGCGGGCTCGCTCCGGGGCTGGCACCTGACGCCAGTCATCGAAGGCGGCCTGCGCCGCGGCGATTGCGCGGTGAGTGTCCTCCACGGTGCCGGCCTGGAACTCGGAGATCACGTCGTCCAGGTTGGCCGGGTTGACATTCTGCAAGGTCTCGCCACTGGGCTCGAACCACTCTCCGGCGATGTAGGATCCGGTCTGCATGGGTTGTTCTCCTCCGGTTGCTGCGTGTGTCCGGCTGTGTCGGCGGGTGCCCGCATCTTGCGGGAATCCCTGGCTTACTGTGTTGCCCGCGGGCTACCGACTCTGCGTTCCGTAGATGAAAGGATTGAATGGCTGGCGCGGGACGAACTGGCCGCTGCCGACCTCTCCCACGAACTGGCCATTCTCGTAGAGCACCTCGCCGCGGCGCACCGTGGCGACGACCTTACCGGCGACTTCCCAGCCGTCGAAGCAGCTGTAGTCGGTGGCCATCAGCTGCTCCGCCTGGGTGATCGTCGTCGTCTCGTTGGGGTCCCAGACGTATAGGTCCGCATCGCTGCCGACGGCGATGGTTCCCTTCTTGGGCCACAGGCCAAAGATCTTCGCCGGGTTGGTGGCGCTGACCTCGACGAACTTGTTGGCCGACATTCGCCCAGTCGCCACACCGTGGGTGTACAGCAGCTTCAGCCGCTCTTCGATGTTGGGCAGGCCGTTGGGGATCAGGCAGAAGTTGTCCCGTCCCATTTCTTTCTGGCCGACGTAGTTGAATGGTGCGTGGTCGGTCGATACCACCTGCAGCGAGTTGTCGAGTAGTGCGTCCCAGAGGATGTCCTTGTTCTCGGCCGGCCGCAGTGGGGGAGAGAGGATGTACTTGGAGACCTCGAAGTCCTCGCTGGCATAGCAGGTGTCGCTATCCAGCACGAGATACTGGATACATGTCTCGGCCCAGACCGGGCGTCCCACCTTGCGTGCCCGGACCACGCTGACCAGCGACTCCTTGCAGGTCAGGTGGACGATGTAGATCGGGCAGCCGCACATCCGGGCGATGTTGATCGCACGAGCGGTGCCTTCACCCTCGACCTCGGGGGGACGGGAGTCATAGTGGTAGCGGGGTGCCGTCTTGCCGTCGGCGAGCAACTGGGCCTGGTTGTGAGCCACGATGTCCGCGTTCTCGCAGTGCAGGGTGACGATCGCGCCGGCTTGCTTGGCGGTCCGATAGCATTCGAGCAGTTCTGCGTCATTGACATCCAGCGCCCCCTTGTAGGACAGGAAGCACTTGAAGCTGGTGATCCCTTTCTCGACGATCTCCGGCATCTCCTTGCGCACCTGCTCGGTCCAGCCGGTGATGCACATGTGATACGTGTAGTCGATCGAGGCCTTGCCCTCGGCCTTGGCGAACCAGGTGTCGAGCCCCTCGTGCAGGCTGCCGCCACGCTCCGGGATGACGAAGTCGATGTGACAGGTGGTGCCGCCCGCGGCGGCCGCCTTGTGCCCGCTCTCGATGTCGTCTGCTGTGACCGTGCCCATGAAAGGCATGTCGAGATGGGTGTGAACGTCGATACCGCCGGGAAAGACCAGCTTGCCCGTGGCGTCGATCACCTTGTCCGCTTCACCGGCATCCAGGTTGGTTCCGAT
>CAZANL010000687.1:0-3068 GCA_964486115.1 uncultured Planctomycetota bacterium | reverse complement strand
GTCTCGGTCGCCACACCCGTCTGGAGCCTGGGCCTCGTACACCTGCGCGGCACGGTCCGCGTGCTCGACCTCGACGGGACGCCATGGAAGACGCTGGCTCCCAAGGTTGACTACCTGCTCGCCAACGAGGGTGTGCTAAAGCGCACGCAGTACACCGAACTGATGCGGCGTGCGAAGCAGGCACGCCGGTTCCCGAGCCGTAACGAGACCTTCCTGCTGATCAGGGTCCGGTAGTCAGCCGAGCCAGGAAGTGCAGCCCGCGGCCAAAGACCAGGCTGGCCGGGAACGGATACAACCCGAACTGCTGCCGCCAGACGTCGACCGTCAGCTCCAGCTGCTCGAACGCGTCGTGCCACTGCGCGTGACGCCAGTAGTTCTCGGGCAGCACCACGCCATGGCGGCGATTGCTGATGTGGTCCATCAGGCGCAACGTCGGCCCCGCCAGCCAGCCGTCCATCCGGTGGTCCTTGATCACGACGTGGCACCGCGCCACCCTGTGGGCCTCGCGAAGCAGCGCCAGCGGATCGTCGCTGTGATGCAGGACGTCGACGAACATCACACAATCGAAGGCGTCGTCGGGATGCGGAATCTGCTTGCCGTCGAACGGGTCGATCGGGATCTGCGTTTCGGGCCGGACGAGCACGTCGATGCCGCGAAACGCCAGGTCGGGGCGGCGGTCCTGGATCAGCCGGACGAGCAGCCCGTCCCCACAGCCGACATCGAGCACCGCGCTCGTCTCCGGCAGCAGCGCGTCGATCTCGCGCGCGAGCACGCGCACCCGCCGGTTGTGGACATACCACCCGTGAAACCACTCGACCACGTTCACCGGCGGCCCATCCCGAGGATGCTGACGAAGAACCCGGAGAGCACGGTCTGGAAACCGAGCGCGGCGAGGGTGACGCCCGGGATGACCCAGCGCATCGTCTCGGCGAAGTCCAGGTTGCCGAACCCGAGGCTGCGCCAGTCGCTCGCCGCGACCCCAATCAGGCCGAGGCCGACGCCGAACGCCGCCATTCCGACAACCAGGCAGCGCTCGAGGTTGACCAGCTCGAAGAAGCGCTTCATCCGCGGGTCGGGGGGCAGCAGGCCCTCGATGATCGCGAACGTCTTGGCCGAGATGGCAAACAGGATCGACTGGTAGCCGAGCATCAGCGCGAGGCTCGCCACCAGCAGGGTGTGCGGCCCGATGTGAACGCCGCGGATGGTCAGCCCGGGTAGGGCGATCGCGTAACCGACGATACCAAGCAGGATCAGCAGCAGACCGGGGAACAGGAAGACCCAGCGCGGGCTGTACATCAGGAAGAAGCGCACCGTGCGCCAGCCGTCGCGGAAGGTCCGCAGATGCGGGCCGTGCGCCTTGCGCCCATCGGGATGCAGGGTGATCGGGATCTCGGCGATGTTGGCGCCGTGCAGCGCCGACTTGATGATCATCTCGGTGGCGAACTCCATGCCGGTTCACCGCTGATCGAGCCGCTCGTAGTGCGCCCGAGTGAACCCCCGCATGCCGCAATAGGTGTCGGTGACCGGTGCCCGGAACATCACCCGCACCATCGCCGACAGCAGCGGGTTGCCAAGCCAGCGGTGCAGCACCGGCATCGCCCCGGGCAGCACGGTGCCGCCTCCGCGCGGCAGGCGGCAGCCCTGGACGAGGCCGTATCCGGCACGCAGCTTCTCCAGAAAACGTGGGATCTCGAGGAAGTCGTAGCTGTCGTCCGCGTCGCCCATGATGACGTAGGTCCCGCGCGCCGCGTCGATCGCACCCATCAACGCGGCGCCGTAGCCCCGTTCGTCGATGTGCACCACACGCGCCCCCATCCGCTCGGCGATCCCGGGCGAGCCGTCGCGGCTGCCGTTATCCCCGACGATCACCTCGCCTTCGATTCCCTGCTCGGAGAACACGCGCTGCACCTTGCCAATGCAGGTCTCGAGGGTGTCCGCCTCGTCGAGGCACGGCATCACGACCGACAGCTCTATCGCGCGCGTGGGTAACATAGGTCCTCGTCGAACATACCCCACCCCAAAGTCAGCGTCAACCGGACCGTTTCAGGCAGCGGCCCGCCGGATATCTCGCCTCAAGGCCCCACAACGCACACCCCCGCTGCGGCCACGGGCCTGGTCTACCGCTAAGAACACAGATCACGAGCGAGTTGCTGAATTCAGCCACGGATTCCATCTGAACTAAATCGGGCCCCCGGCCGTACAGAGGCTTTGTAGGAGTCCCTGCTCGAACTGGGGCGGGGGTTGGCAGCGGCAAGGATCAATGGAGGCTGCGTGCCGGTCAAGGAAAGCCATGCACCAATGCCCCTTGGGCGTGGTCGGCGAGGTTCTCTCAGAATCTCTACCAGCCGAGCCGAGGGGTTGGATAGAGAGAGGTGACGGCGCTGCAACGCAAAATCAAAGGACTCTTTCTGGACCAGTGATAAGAAGAAAGGACAGTCAATGCGCACTCTCGTCACCCTAGTAATTGCACTGCTCACCCTCCCCGCCAACGCCGAGCTTCCCGATCGCGCGATCGCCCGCTGCGGCTCGATGGCATGGCGCCATCCGGGCGGCATCGAGTCCCTGACCTACGCGGGCGGCCAGCTCGTCGGCGCGGGCCCGGTGGGCGTGCGCTTCTGGGACGCCGAGGGCAAGACCCGGCGGCTGATCGGGAGTGGCGCCTCGAGGGTCGTCGCGTCGCCCGATGGCAAGACGGTCCTGGCCGCCGGCACCAGCCTGCGATGGATCGATGTCGCCAGCGGCAAGGTGACGCGCGAGCTGCCTGTGAAGACAGAAGGCTACAGTAGCTGCGCCTGGTCACCGGATGGCCGGACCGTCTACGCAGGAACCGGCAGGGGGGCGCTGATGGCCATCGGCAGCGACGCAGCGATTCGCTGGCGGTCTGCCCTGAGGGGCGGCCAGATCGCTGGGCTCTTCGCCGCCGCGGACGGCACTCGTCTGCGAACGCTCTATCCGAGTGGCAATGGAATCTACCGGGTGGCCTGGTCGTCCGATGGCACCATGCTTGCCAGCGGCGGTGAGAACGCCTCGCTCATCGTCTGGCGCGCCGACGGAAAGCGTCTTTACCA